>RZZF01000296.1 GCA_009929975.1 Clostridia bacterium | reverse complement strand
AACCAATAGCGCGTCACGCCGCCGTAAAATTGTCAGCCAGCTCAGCCCGGCCTGCATGGCTTCCAGCATCAGCAACGAAAAAAGAGACAGGTCATCCGTCAGCGGCACCCCCCATTCATGATCATGGTAATGCCGGTACAGCGGATCCGAAGCCGCCCAGGGGCAGATAGACTGAGACGCGTCATTCGGTTGATGAACCATCAGGTAATCTCCTGTTCAGGCAGCAAGCCTGTCTGGTGATATAATCATCCCCATTATCATATCAGATCAGTCGCGTTTGTGCTGATTTCTTCTCTCTGATAAAATTTGTTAACCAGCCTGTGCACCGTCTGGTACTGCACTGAACGCAAGGCCGGCTGTGATGGGAAAGAGGGATATGGCTGAACTGACTCAAATGAGAATTGTCAGCATCGGCGATCTGGAGCGCAATCTCGGTGTGCGCCGGTGGCCCCGTTATATTCGCGCCTGTGAAATGGTTTTTCAGGACCGCCTGCGCCGGATCGCCCTGGACATCCAGAATCGCCAGAATGTGCGGGCTGTGTTCATTTCCGGTCCCACGGCTTCGGGTAAAACCACCTTTACGCATCGGCTCGCCGCCCGGCTTCAGGCCCTTGGGCACACCGTCCATATCATATCGCTCGATGACTATTATCTGACGACGACGATAGCTTATGACCAGGACGGACGTCCTGATTTTGAGAGTATCCACACACTGGACACCCGCCAGATTGTCAGTAATTTTGCTGATCTGCTGGCTGGAAAGATGGTCCAGTTGCCGACGTTCGATTTTATCGGCCGCCGCCGTCTCTATGCTCCAGAGAAGCAGATTCAGCTGAGTCGGGATGACCTGATCCTGATTGAGGGTCTGCACGGCCTTTCATCTGAAATTGCCGGCCACTTCGCGCATGAACAGTATTACGGAATCTTCATCATGCCGTGGTGTACTTTGCTGGACGGCCGTCAGCTTCTGGGCAGCCGCGACCTGCGCATGCTCCGCCGGATCAGCCGCGATGTGCAGCACCGTGGATCGACTGCCTTGTCCACCATTGACTACTGGCCGATGATCGACCGCACGGAACAGCGATTTTTCCCACGTTATCTGGCAGCAGCCGATGCCTATATCAATTCCGCGCTGCCCTATGAGTTCAGCGTGATCGCTCCGCTGGCCTCACGCTTTCTCAGGGCGTCACTCGAAAGTTGGCAAAACGGGACGCTGGCCGGTTCAGTCTATCGTAAAGACCGGGACGGATATGCGGATCTGGCGTCATCGGTTGAAGCGGCTCGTGATTTGCTGGCGGCCTGCGCGAGAATTCCGGAAACAGACCGTTCGCTGATTCCTGAGGATTCAATTCTCAATGAGTTTGTCCATTGAAGGTTTCGCAGCTGAATGAACGACATGGCCGGCCGCTGGCAAGAAGCCCGGTTGACTTGACAGAGCGGCTTGAGGAACGGATACTGATGCACATATTATTGATTGAAGCAGACAGGTGCATGGCGGTATCTGTTGATGGAGGAGGCCTTTATGCCAATCAGAATTCCGGATAATCTGCCGGCTGCGGAAATTCTTGAGCAGGAAAATGTTTTTATCATGCATGAAAACCGGGCCTATCGCCAGGACATCCGCCCGCTGCGCATACTTTTACTCAATCTGATGCCGAATAAAATTGTGACGGAAACACAGCTGCTGCGCCTCCTGAGCAACTCTCCGCTGCAGATTGATGTTGATCTGATCTATACCGCGTCCTACAGTCCCCGCAATACCCCGGAAGAGCATCTGACCAAGTTCTATGAAACCTTTGATCAGGTCAAGGACCGCCTGTATGACGGGATGATCATCACAGGCGCACCGGTAGAGCAGATGCCTTTTGAAGCGGTTGCCTACTGGCCTGAATTATGTGAGATCATGGACTGGAGCAAGACGCATGTCTATTCCACTCTGCATATCTGCTGGGGAGCTCAGGCCGGTCTGTATCATCATCACGGCATTCCCAAATATGACCTGGATCGGAAGGTGTTCGGAGTTTATCCGCACAGCCGCAGCTGGACACGGCCGGTCCGCCTGTTCCGGGGATTTGACGATATCTTCTATGTGCCCCATTCCCGCTTTACGGAAGTCAGGCGCAGTGATATTGAGAAGCAGTCGAATCTGCGCATTCTTTCCGAGTCACCGGATTCGGGAATTTATGCCGTGTCGGATCTGCTCGGACGGCAGATTTTCCTGACCGGCCATTCGGAATATGACCCCCTGACGCTGAAGTCTGAATATGAACGGGATCGTGAGCGCGGTTTAACGGTTGATTTGCCGGAAAACTACTTCCGTGACAATCACCCGGAGAATCCCCCGCTGGTGACCTGGCGCAGTTCAGCGTATCTGCTGTTTGCCAACTGGCTGAGCGCCGAAGCCAACGAGGCCAACCACATCAAGCGCGACACCCCTGTGATGTGCGTGATCGGCAATCCGCC
>RZZF01000295.1 GCA_009929975.1 Clostridia bacterium | reverse complement strand
GCTGTCTGTCTTGCGGGGATACGTCTGTCCGCTGACCGGAACAACCTCGGAAAACCCCATTCGTGCCGCGATTTTCTGATCCAGCTGGCGGACTTTGTCATGATCTCCGTCAAACAGGCTGAGAAAACTGGCCTGCGTACCGGTTGTCCCTTTACTGCCGAGAAATTTGAGACTGGCGAGGACATGATCAAGATCCTGAAGATCTTCCAGCAGATCGTAAATCCACAGCGTGGCGCGTTTCCCGACCGTGACAGGCTGCGCCGGCTGAAAATGGGTGAATCCAAGGGTCGGAAGTGAGCGGTAGGTACTGGCAAAATCTGATAAGGCACGGACGACCGCTACAATCCGGCGGCGCAGGAGACGCAGACCTTCCGCCATCAGGATCAGATCGGTATTGTCACCGACATAACACGAGGTCGCGCCGAGATGGATAATTCCCCTGGCCGAGGGACACTGCAGGCCAAACGCATGAACATGGGCCATGACATCATGGCGGACCCTGGCCTCTGCTTCCCTGGCGTCCTCGTAATTGATATCGTCCGCAGACGCTTTCATCTCATCGATCTGTGCCTGCGTAATCGGCAGGCCCAGCTCTTTTTCACTTTCAGCCAATGCAATCCACAGCTGTCGCCAGGTACGGAATTTCCGGTCAGGTGAAAACAGAAACTGCATGGCATCACTGGCATAACGGCTGTTCAACGGGCTTTCATATCGGTCATGCATGACGGCACCTCGTGATCACTTGTTGTTGATTGTCATGATACGCGATCGGTCAGATGGCGTAAAGCGGCCAGCCGGATACAGACAGTCAGAACCTGCATCGCCTGTTCCAGTTCGTCGAGCGGTGGAAATGACGGAGCCAGCCGGATGCTGCTGTCATGCGGATCTACTCCGTTCGGCCAGGTACTGCCCGCCGGTGTCAGCGCGACTCCGCAGCCTTTCGCCAGACTGACCACCTGTCTGGCCGTTCCGGGAAACACCTCCAGACTGATGAAGTATCCACCGGAAGGCCTGGTCCAGCGGCAGATGTCCAGATCATGCAGTTCTTCTTCCAAGATCCTGTCAGCCAGCTCGAATTTCGGCCGCAGGATATCGGCATGCCGGCGCATCAGCTGATCGACATGTTCGGCATCGCGCAGAAAACGAACCTGCCGCAGCTGATTCATCTTGTCATGACCGATCGTTTGAATCGTCAGTTCCCGCCGGATATAGTCCAGATTCGCCGGACTGGCCGCCAGACAGGCGATTCCGGCTCCGGCCCAGGTCACTTTGGAGGTCGAGGCGACGGCAAACACACGATCCGGTACACCCGCCCGGGCGCACAGTTCGAGAATATCCGGCACGGTCGCCGGATGATCAAAATCCAGATGATGGGTAAAATAGGCATTATCCCAGAATATCCGAAAATCCGGCGCGGCGGTCCGCATCCCGGCCAGTCGGCGGCTGGTGGCATCCGAACAGGTATATCCCTGTGGATTGCTGTAGACCGGAACCAGCCAGATTCCCTTGATATCGGGATCAGCCGCGACAAGGGCTTCGACCTGATCCATATCCGGGCCGTCTTCATTCATCCCAACCGGAAGCATCTCAAACCCCAACTGCTCCGTAATCGCGAAATGACGGTCATAGCCCGGCACCGGGCAGATGAATTTTCGGGTTGTACAGGCAGCCCAGGCTTCGGTCGCGCCCGGCAGCGGAAACAGCATGGCACGGATCATCAGGTCGTACATGATATTCAGGCTGGAATTTCCCAGCACCATAATCTGATCTGCTCGAAATCCCAGAAGTTCCGAAAAAAGCTGTTTAGCTTCCGGCAAACCGTCGAGGCCACCGTAATTGCGGCAGTCAGTTCCGTCGGACGCGATCCAGTCCTGCTCATGATCATGTGCGGATAACAGTCCGGCCGATAAATCCAGTTGCTCTGCACACGGCTTTCCCCTGGTCATATTCAAAGACCGCGGCGTCTGTTTCAGCTTCCCGTACATGGTTTCAAGCCGCCGCAATTCCTGCTCGCGTTCACTTGCGCTCATATTCAGATATGAAGGCATTTGAGAATCCTCCCATTCATCGTCTGGTATACAGCGGTCAAGCTTGACCGCCATTTTGATTATTATATCGGATGAAATGAGAGTTATCAATACAGATATTGCATAAATTGATATGTTTAAAACCAATCAATCGGCTCATAATCAATTTGTTCAGGCTTTCCCTGCTGATTCAAGCGGACAATCGCTGCAAGAAAGTATATTTCTTTATTCATCTTATGATGGGCTTTCAACCAGGCCTGCGCGGTTCGGTACATACGGCCGATTTTCGCTGCCGTGATCGCCGCCGCGCCGCCACCGTAATCGTTTGACCGGCGGGCTTTGACTTCAGTAAAAACCAGCCGGTTTTCACGGCCGGCAATCAAGTCGATTTCACCATAGGGCAGGATGCAGGCATTCCGTTCGATGATCTGGTAGCCTC
>RZZF01000294.1 GCA_009929975.1 Clostridia bacterium | reverse complement strand
GCTCGGCATAGCGATGAAATAGCCATTGTTCCCTTCGATGACCTTGATATCGTGGACAACAAACACATGGTCAAATGTGACGGATATGATCGCTTTCATCTTCCCCTCAGTCGTCATCTTGCGTATTGTGATATTGCTGATATCCATAGTTGCCTCCACCTGGTCGATCCCGATGATTAGTCTGATGCGTATGTGATAATGATTATTTTATGTAATCATTATAGCACTTAAGCGACCGAGTCGTCTCCCCTTTCAGGTATATTATTTGTAATATTATAACCGTTATTCTGTGATAGAATGGTTCGGAAAGGAAGGTGTCGCACCGAATGACTCAACCATCCAGGATTCAATCCCTTGCCGATCTGGCACCAGACGCCAGAATCTATCTTGTCGGGATTGGCGGCATCAGCATGAGCGGACTCGCTGAAATCGCCCAGGCCGCAGGCTATCAGGTCAGCGGATCAGACCGTTTTCCGGGTCCGCGCACTCAGTATCTCCAGGCGAAAGGCATGATGATCCACGAAGGACATGATGCCCGTTGGATTGACACATTTCAGCCCGATCTTGTCGTCTATACCGCCGCAGTCCACGATGATAATCCTGAACTGATCAGGGCCAGAGCTCTTGGCCTGACCGTAATCGACCGGGCGGAGTTTCTCGGCTGGCTGAACCAGACGTTCAGACAAGTCGTCAACATCGCGGGGACACATGGCAAGACGACGACGACCGCGCTGTGTTCCCTCATCCTGATGGCCGCCGCGCAGAATCCGACCGTTCATCTCGGAGCTGAGCTTGCCCAGTTCGGCAGCACAGTTCATCTGGGTGAACCGGGCGAACTGATGGTATCAGAAGCCTGTGAATACATGAACAGTTTTCTCAGATTTTATTCGACGGTCGCCGCAATTTTGAACATTGATTATGATCATGTTGATTTCTACCATGATATTGATGATGTGATTCGATCATTTGTCGCGTTCGCCGCTCGACTGCCTGACGATGGCACGCTGGTCGTTCCTGATTTTGATGACCACGTGGTCACCATGCTGGACCATCTGGACGATCAGCTGCGGCAGTCCGGGCGCGTCATGCCGCGACTTCTCTTTTTCGGCAATCAAGCGACCCGAAAGCCGGATCGGGAAGGCTTTTATTATCAGAATCTGACATTCAGGGATGGATTGCCGGAATTTGACGTCTGGCATGACCAGACGTTCTACGGCCACATCCGTCTGAGGATTCCCGGGCTGCACAATGTGCATAATACACTGGCCGCGATTGCCTGTGCCCACCTCTGCGGCGCGTCCCCAGAGGCTGTGGTCGCGGTGACCGAAAGTTTTCGCGGCGCAGAAGGGCGTTTCACTGAAACCGGCCATTATCGCGGCGCCAGGGTCATCGCTGACTACGCGCATCATCCGGCAGCCGCAAAAGCGACACTTGAAGCCGCAGCTCATATCCCACATCAGCATTTATGGGTCGTCTTCCAGCCCCTGACATTTACCCGGACCAGGGTTCTTTTCGATGATTATGTCAATGTACTGATCGGCTGTGAAGAGGTGCTGTTCTCTGAGATCTACAGCGATCGTGATGTCGCCGGGCCTGACCACATGAGTTCACGACTTCTCGTTGAAAAAATCAATGAACTGGGTGGCAATGCGCGATTTATGGAAAATTTCAACGAGATCCGCCAGAGACTTGATGACATTGTTCAGCCGGGCGACCTGATACTCGTTCTCGGACCGGAAAATATCCGGCAGTTCGCGGATCAGCTGACCGGACGCCGCCTGCGCGAAACAAAATGACCCCCACTAAATCACATAAAGAAAAGCTGGCTCAATTTCCAGATGAGTCAGCTTTTTTTGTATAAATCCGGTGCAGCAGCCTAGATCAGATCAAGCAGGCCTGTATCCAGCGAATCATCCGATTTGACGACCGTCGCATCAGCATGAATCCTGACTATTTTTGCCGCAAACATCTCATGTGAACCGGTCTTGATGCTGTCAACCACTTCACATTCTATATTGACAGGACAATCAGACAGGATCGGGGCATTGATCAGATCGGCATCCGCCACATTCGCTCCTGTCGCAAGCAGTTTGTCACCGTCACGGCCGCTGTGGCTGCCCATGTAGTCAAACAGTTCACGCTGGTCTTTTCCGACCAGATTGACGACGAAGCATCCGGACTCCTTGACCATGGCATAGGAAAACCGTGAAGGAACGATCCCGACCATCAGCATGGGCGGATCATAACTGCAGTTACAGCAGTAGCCGACAACGAGCGCGTTGTCGCGTCCACTGCTGTCACGACAGGAGACCAGGATATTGGGTGATGGCTGCAGGCAGGGGGAAATTGCGGCTAGTTTCTTTTTCATATGACAATCCTCCGGTTCATTATTGGGCAAATGCCCATAACAATCATGTTAACGTGTCATGCCGTGATTGTCAAAAAAAGCCGCCCCATAACTGGGGCGGCTTTGCAGCATCAT
>RZZF01000293.1 GCA_009929975.1 Clostridia bacterium | reverse complement strand
TGCCTGTAAGCTGTCGCTGTAACGATCAGGCAATTGAGCTGCGGCAGCCGGCAAGCTGCCGTCCCGATCGATTTGAAAGGATGAGACTGTCTTGAATTCGAATCATGTAAATCCAGAACCCGGTCCGCTGCCGGATCAGCCGATGCAGCTTCTGGTGCACGCCTGCTGCGGTCCGTGCCTGGAATATCCGGCTCGACTGCTGCAGGGTGAAGGACATCAGCTGACGATCTATGCCTATAACCCGAATATCCAGCCTGAAGTTGAACATGAACGCCGTCTGGCCGCTTTGCGCCAACTGACCGATCAGCTTGATCTGACGCTTTTCGCGGAAGGCGAACCCCAGACCCAGCAGTGGCTGGAACATGAGAATATCACGGAAAGCCGCTGTCACATGTGCTATCGTGTCCGCCTGGAAGCGGCCGCGCGCAAGGCCCGTGACCTGGAGATTCCGTTTTTCACCACCACCTTGCTGGTCAGTCCGTATCAGGATCAGACATTGATCCGGGAAGCGGGAGAGGAAGCGGCCAGCCGTTATGGTGTGACGTTTTATTTTCGTGATTTCCGTGACGGTTATCGTGAGGGACAGGCAATGGCGCGGGAAGATGGCCTGTATCGTCAGAAATACTGCGGCTGTCTGCCGTCGATCGATCAATCCCGTTTTGCTGAACGCATCCGCCGTGAACACGCGGAACTGAGCGCGCGTTAACGGCAGGTGTCGGATCATTCGTGCAGCGCTGGCATCTGGTGTCGGATCATTCGGGCAGCGCTGGCATCTGGTGTCGGATCATTCAGTCAATGAAGATAAAATGATCATTATAGAATGAGGATCGATCGGCGAGCCGAGTGGTAAATTCTGAACCGAACTGTTCCAGCAGGGTCGGCTGGTCTGAATAGAGATTGACGCCGAGTCCCAGCTGGTCGCCTTCTATCGAGACCCCGAGGCTGGCGAGTGTTGTCGGGAAGAGATCCAGCGAAGTGAACTGGCGATTGACTGTCCGCGCCGGATCCGCCTCAGTCGCGCTGTTGATCAGCACATTATAGGTGGTCCGGACATAGTCTTCCGCGATATTCTCGGTAAAATCACGATCCATCGACTGATGATCACCGATGACGATGATGGTGGTCTGTTCATAAAACGGCTGGTCCTGGATCCATTCAACGAAGCCAGTCAGCTGCCGTGACGCGCAGTTCATCACATTGGCATATTGCTCGCCGTGTTCATTGCGGCACAAGGGACAGCGGTAGCCATCTTCGTGGTGCGTATCCACAGTCAGCATGGTGAAATTGAATGGCTGATCGGTATCAGCCAGTTTAAGCAGTTCATCCTTGGCATATTTATAGAGCTTTACATCCTCAAACCCCCACCAGACGCGATAGCCGGCAGGGAACCGGTCATCTTCGATGGCGGTCCAGTAGTCTTTGATCCGGTAGCCGCCATGCTGCTCAAAAAAGGAGCGTCGGCCGCCGAAAGTCGCGTCCGATCCAACCATCAGCATGTTCTGATAGCCGTGTTCCTGCAATATATCGCCGATCGCGTTCACACCGGGAAAAAAGACATCAAACTGGCTCATGGCATTCTGACCGATCGGCAGCTTGAGCGGCAGTCCGGTGCTTTGGGAGAACATGGCCGCGATGGTCCAGCCGGTCCCGGTGACCTGCTGAGCTCCGCCCAGCCGGTCGCGGTTGGAAAAATGCGTGTATTCGCCGGCCAGCCGGGTCAGTTCGGGAATTGTATTGGCTGGAAAGGCCCCCCCGGACTCGATGTCCGCGAAAGTACTCTCCACCGATTCAAGGTAGATATAGATCAGATTGCGTTTTTCCTCAGGAAAGGTGAGTGCTACATTTTCCGGATCAACATAATGCTCTTCGATGAATGTGGTGTCGGTCATTTGCGCTTTGACATAGGCAAACACCTGGAAATTATTGTTCGCGACCAGAATCGTCATGATCAGGAAGACCAGGCTGAGCCAGAACGCGATGCGCTGCGGATTTTTCCGGGGCAGCAGGCGGATGGCTGAGCGGTGTCTGCCGCGCAGGGCTTTCGGCAATGTCAACTGCCATTTCCAGCGGGTCCGCCGGCTGAGGATCAGCAGAGTGGTCAGCGCGGCCGTCAGAAGAATTGCCACCGGCAAGGTATAAATCAGCGCGTCGCGGACAATATCCGGATCGGTTCCTTTGAGCGGAACCATCAGGTGAAAGACAATTTCCTCGAAATTCAAGTCATTGTAATACATATCGGCCCAGAGCGAGAGACGGAAAAACGCGGTGGCGAAGAAAAACAAAATAGCCGAGAGGGTCAGCCGCCGCCGTTCTTTTTTGCTCATCGGGACGAAAGGTTCACGTTGGGATCGGATCATCATGTCACAGCCTCGTTGTGGTTTGGCTCGGAGCGAACCAGTTGATCAGGATTGAGGGGCTCGACCAGCAGCGTCTGGTAGCGGTCGTAGATGACCATGCCGGGCCGTGCGCCGGATGGCTTGCGTACATGAGCGGC
>RZZF01000292.1 GCA_009929975.1 Clostridia bacterium | reverse complement strand
GCCCAACCGCCTGCTGTTGCGCGACCGCCTGGAGCAGGCTCTGCGCAAGGCGGATCGCAACGGCAGCCAGGTGGTGCTCTGCTATCTCGACGTCGACCGCTTCAAGCAGATCAATGACCGCTTCGGCCATGACGCCGGCGATTGCGTGCTGTGTGAGGTGGCCCGGCGCCTGCGCGCCTGCGTCCGCGCCAGCGATACGGTAGCGCGGCTGGGTGGCGACGAGTTCGTCGCTTTGTTGCAGGACATCGATCCGCATACCCCCTTTGACAGCATCACCGACAAGCTGATCGCCCAGCTGCGCCAGCCCTTCACTCTGCCCTGCCTGCAAAATAACATCAGCTGCAGCATCGGCATCAGCATTCATATTCGCGGCAGCCAATCCAGTCATCGGCTGCTCAAATATGCGGATATGGCCTTGTACAAGGCGAAGGAAGTCAAGGGAATCTGTCGGTTCCACAGCGAGGAGGAAGCGCGGCAGCTCATTGAAAAGGAGAAACTGGCGGAGGACCTCGTTGAGGCCGTCACGCGTCAACAGATCACCATCCGGCTCGATCAGCTGCTTCATACAAACGGTGATCTGGCGGGGTTTCAGGCTTATGCGGTCTGGCTCCATCCGGAAAAGGGCGAGATTGACCAGTCACACCTGTTTTCACTGGCCGGTTCATATGACCGGTTGATTGAACTGGCCGAGGACATTCTCCGCCGGTCGATCAGATCTCTGATCAAACTGCAGGCTGCCGGCTTCACAAATCAGCCGATGCTTGTTTCATGTCCCGCCCGTGTTGCTTTCAACCTGCGTTTTATCGAGATGGTACGGCAGGCCCTACTTGACAGCGGAATCGAACCGTCGCTCCTCATGCTCAGTCTCATCAGCGATATTCCGGTTCATCAGATGGTCGATGCGGTTGAGACGGTCCGTTCACTGCGCGAACTGGGCGTGCGGATTGTACTCAACGCGCTTGAGAGCAGTATCCCTCTGATGGAATTTCTCCAGCAGCTTCCGCAGGGCACCTATGTTTATGTCAACCCGGACGGCATGCAGTCGTCGGCTGAACCGGACAGTCCCCCTTGTCCTGAGGTGCTGACTTCACTGATTCATAGCTTGCGGTCGCTGCGGATCGGTGTTCTCGCCCGCGGGCTGCCCGATGATGAGCAGACGCTTCTTCTGGCCGGTCCCGATTGCCTGATCCAGACAAAGGGCCGTATGGAACCACTTCCCGTTGATCAGTTCATTTCATCACTTGGCAGGAGACAGGACAATGACTCATGATCACAAACCGCTTATGACTGATAAATCCCGGTTGACCATCGGTTATCTCGACGATAACCTGCAGAATGATTTTCATAATAATGTTCTGATCGGCATCGCTGAAGCCGCCGCGGAACTTGATGTCAACATCATACGGTTCGGCTACTATTCCTCCCATATCGCGTATAAGTTTTCCCATCAGGTACACATGGTACTCGACCATATCAGCCAGTACCAGCTCGATGGACTGATCTTTCTCGGCTGGACACAGGCCGGTCCCATGTACAATGAGGCCATGTTCATGGAACGCTTCGCCGGTCTTCCCATGCTCAGCATGGGGACTATATTTGAGAAAATCCCGTCCGTTTATTTTTCCGGCGACGAATATATCAGCCGGATAACGCGCCACCTGATTGAAGAGCATGGTTTGAGAAAAATCGCCTATATTGAACATCACCGGCCGGATAACCGGCGGGATTTTTATGATAAAGAGATGCGTGAGGCCGGGTTGGCTGATCCAGCGCTTTATGTCAGCGCTGATCTTCTGACCGGGCTGGATCAGGATGAGCGCAACCGCAAAGCCCTTTCTATCCTGCTGGACGAGCGGGGTGTCGAGATTGAAGCGATTGTTACGCTCCAGATCATTGAAGCCGGCTATCTGATTGATGAATTGGAGCGACGCGGTCTGAGAGTGCCTGAAGATGTCGCTGTGGTGACATATGAAGACAGCCATGACGGGCGCTTTGCCACGCCGGGCCGCTCGACCGTCTATTTCCCCTGGCGAGAGCTTGGCTATATGGGCTGCCGCTATGTCACGCGGCTTTTACGCAGCGGCCATATTCCCATGGTTGACCAGATCAACCGGATGGGACGGGTGCATTACCGTGAATCATGTGGTTGTCTGCCGCATTATGTCCAGACCGGTGCTGCCGGAACTTGTCAGCAGCAGGACATCCCCCTGGACCAGGCAGCGGATGAGGTGATAGAGGCAATGGCTGCTCAGCTGGCACGCCGGCATCAGCGGGCCGAGCTCAATTTCAGCGTATTGATTCATGCCTTCATCACGGCTTGTGGACAGCGGGATGAAAAGCTATTTCTCCAGCCTTTGGTCCAACAGATGGCAGGGATCAGCAATAAAGCGAGAATCAACGAAGTGATTGCCTCACTGCGTTCCCAACTGTATCCCTGGCTGCTCCACCGTCAGGACGACTTTCTCTGGGGCGGCGATCTGCTGATGCAGGCCCAGACGCTTGTTCAGGAACGTTCTGCCTGCCT
>RZZF01000291.1 GCA_009929975.1 Clostridia bacterium | reverse complement strand
CGCCCGCGTCGGCCCGGCGCGTATGCATGCTCGACAACATTGTTCAGAACCTCCGCCAGTACGGTTTCGGCCATGAACAGCCCGCAGCCGTGGTTCCCGTTCTCGAACTCAGGCATGTCTCGCACCAGTATGAGACAGATGATGGCTCGATTGAAGCGGTTCGCGATATATCCCTGAGTGTGTCTGAACATGAATTTGTCTGCGTACTCGGGCCTTCTGGCTGCGGCAAAAGCACCCTGCTCGGCTTGCTGGCCGGTTTTTTCCCACCGGCTGACGGAGAGGTGCTGATTGACGGCCGGCCGGTGGTCGGACCGGACAGCGGCCGCGGTGTGATGTTCCAGTCGGAAACTCTGTATCCGTGGATGACGGTTGAAAAGAATATCACATTCGGACCACGCATGCGCGGAGCCGGTCCGGCGGAATGTGCTGCGATCAGTGAACGCTATCTGGCGGAAATGAACCTGAGCGGCTATGCCCGCAAGAAGACCTTTGAACTGTCCGGCGGCATGAAGCAGCGGGTCGCCCTGGCCAGGGTTCTGGCGAATGAGCCGCGGGTGATTCTGATGGACGAACCGTTCGCGGCGCTTGACGCGGTGACACGAATACAGATGCAGGCCCTGATCCGGACGATCTGGCATGAGGAAAAACGGACCATTTTCATGATCACACATGATATTGACGAGGCGCTGTCACTGGGAACGCGCCTGCTGATCATGTCGCCGGGCCCCGGCACGATTGAGGATGTCTTCACGACCGCTTTTACCATGAGCGCGCTGGCCAACGACGATCAGCGCGTGACGGTCAGTCCGGAATACCTGGAACTGCGGGATATGATTTTCCGGATCATTGTCTGAATACGATTAAGTTGATGGATGGTGCGGATCAGCCGGATCCGGCTGGCGGCCGGTCGCGGCCAGGTCTGATACAGCCCGGAAATGGCGCGCCTGAGTCTCAAATAAAGTCCGGTATAGATTATGCCGGCGCATCAGGCTGCGATGGGTGTCGAAGGCCTGGACCCGGCCGTCCTGGAGCAGCAGGATCTTGTCACAGAAGACGGATGAGCTCATGCGGTGAGAGATGAAGATGGCGGTCTTGCCGCTGACCAGTTCCGCGAATTGCTGGAAGATCTCGGATTCAGCCAGCGGGTCAAGAGCGGCTGTCGGTTCATCAAGAATGAGCAGATCACTGTTTTTGCAGATCGCCCGGGCGATGGCCAGTTTCTGGCGCTGACCGCCTGAAAAATCAGCCGCGCCGCTGTGCAGGCTTTTGTCCATGAACGTGTCCATCCCCTGCGGCAGGCGATCGATCTCCGCGCGGAGGCCGACCTGTTCCAGTACCGAATGGATCGCCTGCTCCGAAGCGGCGTGTCCGGCAGGATCGATATTTTCGCGTATCGAAAAGGGAAACAGGCGAAAATCCTGAAAAACGGCAGACAGTCCGGCCAGATAAGCCTGGTAATTGTAGTCGCTGATCCTGTGGCCGTTGAGGAGAATCTCACCGCTGTCCGGTTCAAATAACCGGCAGATCAGCTTGACGATGGTGGTTTTGCCCGCGTTGTTCAAACCGACGATGGAAATCCGCTCCCCACGGTTGATCCGGAAACTGACCTGATCAAGGACCCGTTCGGAACCCCGTGGATACGTGAAGCAGACATCACGGAATTCCAGCGACTCAAACGCCTCCGGCTGCTTCGCTCCGCCGTGGGCTTCGCTGTCAGGAATCTGCATCAGAGCGGCCATCGGTTCGAGCATACCCAGCGCCTGGTTGACCATGAAAACAGATTCCACGGTATCGGACAGAGACTGGGTGAACTGGCTGGATAAACCGATATAGAAAGTAAAATCGCCGATCGAGATGCTCGGCCCGAACCGGCGGGTCAGCACTCGTGTCGCGGTATAGGCCAGGGCGATGAAGCGGGTCAGATATTGCAGGACCCCCTGCAGGGAGGCCAGATTGCCCTGCAGCACGTTCAGCTGATGCAGCCAGCGGGCTGTTTCCCGGTTGAGCGTCTTGATCCGTGCGACCATCAGCGCGCTCATGTCATAGATGCGGAATTCCTTTTGATGCTCTGGACGGGTCGCGTTTTCCACAAAGTAGCTGTAGACACGGTTGACCGGCAGAATTTTTTCCATTGATTTTTTCATCGCCAGGGTTCCGTGACGGGACAGCAACAGGGAACAGACGGCCAGGATCAGGATCGCCAGAAACAGCCAAGGGCTGAAACTGAGGAGAAAGCCGGTGACGGCCACAAGGGTCAGAGTACCGGTCAGGAAATTGACAGCGGCCTCAAACAGCGTCATGAGAACACCATAGCTGGTCAGGGCAAAATGACTGCGCTCGCGCAGGTCGAGCACATCCGGATCCTCCAGATGCGCGTAGTCAATCCGTGTCACTTTATCGGCTAGTGCCAGAACATACTGCTCAGTCAGTATTTCCCTCTGCCGTTCCTGCCGGATGGTGATCTGCCGGCTGATCAGGTGAATGGCGTACTTCAGGACCGCCAGGCCGAGAATCAGCAAAAGCAGATAGCGC
>RZZF01000290.1 GCA_009929975.1 Clostridia bacterium | reverse complement strand
GATCAATGGCTGCCGTTATCTGGCTTCCTGGAGAATTTCCGCAGCCAGGCGGGCGTTTTCAGCCAGCTGATCTTTGTTTTTCTGATACACGCCGACCACGGCCAGATCGCCGGGTTTGATCGAGTGATAGGTCTCGGTTAATACCGTTCGAGCTGTTTCGCTGACTTCTGCCGCTGACTTTTTCAAAAAGACCTGGCCGCCGGCGAACACCTTAAAGGCCAGACAGGGTTTATTGACTTTTTGTATGACCTCAAACATCAGGGGACGATCTTCCGGGTGGAAGCGGATGGTCTTTTCCCTGCCGGTAAGAAACGCACTCGGTTCGGCGCCGCGTTTGCGTGTATTATGCAGGCAGGCCATATAAAAATCGACCGGCCAATGAAGCGTTTCTGATCGAAGGATGGTTTCGGGCACATGCGTCCCCAGTCCTACCGGTAAACCGGTGCTCGCCAGCAGTTCCAGATTTCGCAGCAGCGCATCCTCCTGGCCCGCCTCGATCAATCCATCCGTTGTCGTGCCCTGATGATAAATGGCGATGGGTGCCAGTTCAAGCATCTGACGCAGGTTCACCTGCAGATCGATGGCCGGGTAGGGCTGAAAGATAAAGTGCATGCGGCCGCCCTCGTTGCGATACTGGCGCAGGACCCTCAGAATGAAAGGATCGGCCAGGGGGAGGCAGGTGTTCAGGCCGGCTTCTTCTGCGGCGAATAAGGTGCGGACAATCCGGTCAGCCGTATAGTAGTCAATCATTTCCGAACCGGTGGCCAGATCTGGAATATAGGAATGTCCGGTGAACGGATTATCGCCCAGAATCAACCGGGTGACGCTGGTTCCAAAAAAATCAACGGATGGAAGCATATCGATTCCCTTTCTCCACTGAATCGGATTCAAGAACAATTCCATTATGCCATATTGACGGTGTTGTCAGCAGGCAATCACTGTGGCTTCATAGCGGTTATTTTTTCTGCTCATTCCATTTTTGCCCATCATCTTAAGCAACTCCTATATAATGGTGGTTGTATTGGAGGGCAGTTCAATGAATTCTGAATCAAGAAGAGATCGCGTCATAAAAGCGCTTGAACACCAGACCAGTGATAGGGTTCCGCATTTTTGTGAATTGACGGAACAGGCCCGGAACAAGCTGATCCCCCATTTTGCCGATGATTTTGAAAATACGACATTTAACAATCACCTGTTTTACCAACAATACAGTGGGTGGCCGACGCCAGTCGATCGTGAGCATCCTGAGTTTTATCGAGACGAGTATGACGTCGTATGGAACCGGTCAGGTGTTGATAAGGATATTGGGGTTGTTGAAACACCGATGATATGTGGTCCTGCCATCGAACAATACAGGGAACCACAGTTCGATGAACAACGATTCCGCAAAACAATGTACAGGGCTGCGCGGAAGAACAACAAATACATTATCCAGCATTCGTGTGGTGATATTTCCGAACTTTTCCCGGATTTGATCGATATCGGGCTCGATTGTTATCAGACCTTTCAAACAGAGATCTATGATATGGATGGGTTCAAGAGAGACTATGGAAACGATCTATCGATATGGGGTGGAATTTCAACGCAGCAGATATTGGCCAAAGGCCCGCACTCATCAATTTGAGTCAATCACCACCGTGAATGGAAAGAAGTGTCGATGCAGCAGAACGTGAAAATCAACAGACTTCCCGGCCAGGGCAGAATACTGCTGCTGGCCTGGCTTACGTATACACTGGCTTACACATTGCGTGTGAATATCGCTGTTGTCATTCCCGTACTGGTCCGTGAGCATCATTTTACGTTTGCCCAGATGGGCGTGCTGACCAGCTGCTATTTTGTGGCCTATATGCTGGGTCAACTCGTCAGCGGCTCTCTCGGTGATCGTCTCAGCAGTAAACGTATGATTATCTCAGGATTACTGGTTTCGGCGTTGTGCAATCTGGGCATGGCTTTGATGCCGGGACTGGGCATTTTATACCTGCTTTGGACAATCAATGGTCTGGCCCAGTCAATGCTCTGGGCACCGCTGATGAAAACCTTATCGGTCTGGTTTGCCGGGTTCCAATTGGAGCGTGTCTCTTTCCTTATGGCGCAGTCCGTCATCGTTGGTTATGCCGTCTCATGGGTCTTGTCTTCGCTCCTGACTGCTTATCTGGGCTGGATTTATGCGTTCATTGTCCCGGCTGTCATGGTACTGGTCTTCGTTGTCAGTCTGATCATTCTATTTGAGGATGCCGCGCCTGATGCGGATAAACGATCCGAAATCAATCAGACAATCGTGACGCAAAGCGATCAGACCGATAGGCGTGGACAAGGCAGCGGCCACGTGGTGGAAAGCGTCAGCGATCAGACGGCCGGGGCACAGGAGCATGACGTATCAGTAGGGGCCTTTTTCCGCATGATTCAACTGCCCCTCCTGCTGGTGATTTCTATCTGCCACGGTCTCATCCGTGAAGGGATCAGTGTCTGGTTTCCGACCATCCTTGAAGACGCGGCGAAGATCAGCTTGCAAAACACCATCATGATCCTGATC
>RZZF01000023.1 GCA_009929975.1 Clostridia bacterium | reverse complement strand
CGATGGAGCAACCCCACTTCGGTCCCCACGATAAAGGAAGTTCCTGCGGACTGCGCCTTGACGAACTTCAGCATTCCGGAGGTGCTCCCCACAAAATCGGCAAGCTCCAGAGTCTCGGGCTTGCATTCCGGATGCATGATCACCTGCGCCTCTGGCCATTTCTTGCGAGCGGCGGCAACGGCAAAAGTCGAGAGAAGCGCGTGCGTCGGGCAGCAGCCGTTCCACAAAATGATCTTGCGGCCGGTTTTTTTCGCGGCGTAGTGTCCCAAGTTATAATCCGAGACAAAAAGGATCGGACGGTTCCCTTTGGCCAGAGTGTTCTGCTCTATAACCAGCTGAAAGATTGCGGGCAGGCCGTTGAGTTTTACCGGATTGAGGGGGCGGACCATGGCGGACCGGCTTTTTGGACCGATGAGGTTCTCGACTTGACCGAATCCTATATCCGTCAGTTTATCCAGGCAACAGAATAAATAGACTAAAGGAGTTGATTCAGATGAAACAACCACCCATCGCGATCGCCAGCTACTCATTTCACGGCATGCACCGCCAGGGGACGATGGATCTTTTCCAGTATCTGGAAGTGATCCGTTCACGCTATCAGGTGGATCAGGCGGATATCTGGTCCGGTTTTCTGCCGCCACTGGATACCGACGATGTCCGCAAGATCCGCCGCGAGATGGATCGGCGCGGACTGGCACTGGCCAATCTCTGCGTAGACGGACCCACGCCGTGGGCAGTGGATCCGGATCAGCGGCAGGAAAATCATCGAAAAATGCTGCGCTACATTGAAGTGGCAGAGCTGCTCGGAGCCAGAACCATCCGGATCGATTTCGGCGGACAGACCGGCGATCTGATGACTGACGAAGCCTTCGAGCTGATTGTCAAACGCTATCGCACCTATTGCGGTATCTGCCATGAACTGGGCATGACCATCGGACCGGAAAATCATTTCGGCTTCGACCGCGATCCGGATAATCTGAGCAAGGTTCGGGACGCGGTGGACCACCCGGCGTATGGCCATCTGCTGCATTTTGGCAATCTGCCGGATTTCATGCATCAGATGGATGAGCTGCTGCCGACTGTCATGCATACGCATGTCGCCGCGGATTCACTGCCGGAGGCCAAAGAGATCATCCGGCGGCTGCTGGCGTCCGGTTATGAAGGCGCGCTCTCAATCGAACACCATACGGCCGATCTTGAACTGGAGCGTGTTGAATGGCAGCTGGCCACACTTCGGGCGATTCTGGCTGAGCTGAACCAGGACGATCTGTCTCAACCGGCCGGGCCGGATTATATGCAGACCGTCTATCGTCGGCCACAGGAGGACAAGCGATGAAAACCATTCGAATCGGTTTGATCGGTACGGGTGTGATCGCCCATCAGCATATGGCGAATTATCGTTCCCTGCCGGGGGTTGAGGTGGTGGCGGCCTGCGATATCAATCAGGCGAAGCTTGAGGCCTTCTGCGACCAGTATCAGATCCCCGTCCGCCTGGCGGATTACCGCCAGCTGCTGCAGCGCGACGACCTCGACGCGATTGATGTCTGCCTGCACAATAATCTTCATGCGCCGATCAGCATCGCGGTGATGGCGGCCGGGATCAACTGCTACTGCGAAAAACCGATGGCCGGCGCGTATACGGACGCTCTGGCCATGAAAGAAGCGGCCGGGCATTTTGGCGTGAAATTTCATATTCAGCTCGGTATGCTGTACGGTTCCCAGGTCAGCGCGGCGAAAACGCTGATTGACCGTGGCCGGCTCGGCAAGCTCTATCATGCGCGGTCATACGGCTATCGACGGCGCGGTCGTCCCTATGTTGACGGATATGCCGAGAAAGAGTTCAACTCCGCCTACTGGGCCGGGCACGGCGCGCTTTACGATATGGGCGTCTATCATATTTCCCAGCTGCTGTACCTGCTGGGCCTTCCCGCGGTTGACCGCGTGTCTGGCTCGGTGTATCAGGAACTGGATATGGATGACGGGCGCCGCAGGCTGAGCGGGTTCAATGTTGAGGAACTGGGCGTCGGTCTGGTGCATTTCGCCGGCGGCCTGACGATGGACATCATCGAGTCATGGGCCATTCATGGCGGCGAATTTCCTCTGTCATCCATTCATGGTCAGGAAGGCGGCCTGCAGTTCACTGAGGCCTCTCATGGATCCGGCCGACAAGTCCTGCGCTATTTCAGTGAAATTGAAGGCTATCCGGCGGAATCGCTGCTGGATGTAACCGCTGAAGACTATCGCCGGAGCAAGATCGATCCGCATCATGCCTGCTATCAGAATTCACAGGCTCACTGGGTCGGGGTTCTCAGAGGTGAAATTGAGCCGATCAACACACCGGAAATCGCGCTGCAGACGATGCTGATCTCGGAAGGCATCTTCCTCAGCGATCAGCTCAAACGGGAGATTTCGGCTGATGAAATCCCGGAGCTCAGCCAGTCCATTGCCGTAAGGGAGCAGACCACTGATTTTGGTCTATTGACCTATCCGCCGCATCCGTTTTTCTGATGAGGCGTGCCGGAGCCTCTGAGTCAAGACAGCTGGCTTATGAAAGGGAACGCGTCATCCCTCTGTCTTCGGATGGACATGACTTAAAATCTGCTGACGAACCGCTTCAATGAACGCGGCTTCATCGACTTTCTTCAAGTCTTTTGGCCGCATGGCAGGGGAGATGACGCAGTCAACCTGAGCGGCATCGACACGTGAACCATCTTTGGCCAGGACCCGATATGAGCCACTGATACTGATCGGAACAATCGGCACGCCGCTTTTTGTGGCCAGCCGCAGCCAGCCGCGCTGGAACGGCCCGACCTCGGGACCGTCACTGAGACGTCCTTCGGGAAAGACAACCATGGAATGACCATTCCTGAGCTGATCAACCGCCTGATTGATGCAGGCCGCGGACTGGCGCGCGTTTTCACGGTCAAGAAAGACACAGCGGATCTGTTTCATCCAGGTTCGGATGATCGGGTATCTGAGGACTTCAACGATGGAGATGAAGCCTTTGGGCCGTTCGATAAAGCCTTGGATGATCAGACTGTCCATATGCCCCTGGTGGTTGCTGACAAATAACACGGCACCGCTCGGCGGCAGGTTGTCCAGTCCGCTTAGCCTGACGGTTGAACCGGTCAGCCTGAACAGATATCGGGCCAGCCGCCGGCTGATCCGGTTTACCAGATTCTGCTGCTGTTTCGTCTGTCCCCTGAGTTCATGCCACTTGATCAGCAGCAGCACAGGATAGGACAGAACGAGGACGGTCCAGCCGAGAAAATACCATAAGACTGTTTTCACCATGTATCCGCACCAACGCTTCCGGCAACATTATTTTGTGATGAGTCGATCGACTCGTGTCAATAGGCTTTCTTTATGGGTGCATTATACCGTTTTCCACCGGCCAGTGCTGACGGAATAAACGTGATACACTGTTATCTGAGGTGATCGCCATGAAACAAAATGACATCGATGTTCTGCGTCAGCTGGCCGGCCAACTGGCCGACATCGCCCATCTGCCGGCAATGGCTGAAACGAGACAGCTGTGGATCGATAAAAATGCCCTACGACCGGTCCGGCCGCTGGTTCTGGTGGATGAACTGCCCTGGAATGAAATGGATGTGGATGGGTTTCTCCGGCTTCAGGTTGAGGATCCATTCTGGCGGATGATTGAGAATCAGATGCGGCAGACTTTGTATAAATGGCGCTATATCCCCTCCGACATGGTCATTGATCCCTGGATCGCGATCCCCAGGGCGATTGATCATTCCGGCTATGGTCTGGCGGTTGATCAGGATATCGCGGTCACGGATCCAAACAATAATATTGTCGGCCATGCTTATCATCAGCAGCTGCGCGGCGAGGATGATCTGGAGAAAATCGTCCAGCCTGTGTTCACAGAGAACCGTTCGGCTACAGAGCAGCGGCAGTCAGAGGCACACACTGTGTTTGACGGACTGCTGGATGTGCATATGCAGGGGGTCAACTGGTATTTCGCGTTTTGGGATATGCTGGTGGAATGGATGGGACCGGACCATATGCTGATGGATGTGGTCGACCGGCCGGAATTCCTCCATGCCGCGATCGACCGGCTGGTGACTGTCAGCGAGGTGATGGCCCTGCAGGCGGAACGCGATGGCCTGGCGGATGATCAGAACACCCGGGCGCACTGTACCTATACCTATAATGATTTCCTTCCCCATTCTGAACCGGGTGAGATATCATTGTTGATGAACTGCTGGTGCCATGGCACGGCACAGATTTTCGGCAGCATCTCGCCGGCCGTTCACGATGAACTGGAATTCAGTTATGTCCACAGGATTTTCCGGCATTTCGGCGCAGCCAATTACGGCTGCTGTGAGCCGCTGCACGATCGGATTGATCTGGTCCGGAAACTGCCCAATATCCGCAAGATCTCCTGCAGTCCCTGGTGTGATATGGATATTGCCGCAGAACAGATCGGGCGTGATTATGTGGTCTCCAACAAACCGGCTCCGGCATTTGTCGGTGGTGTCAGCATGAACTGGCAGCAGGTGGAACACGATCTGCGCCACACCGTCCAGGCGTGCCGCAGGAACCAGACACCGCTGGAGTTCATTCTCAAGGATATCAGTACGGTGGCCTACGATCCCCGACGGCTCTGGCATTGGGGAAAACTGGCCATGCAGATCGCTCAGGAAGGCTGATCGACTGATTCGAATCAGCCAGACAGCATGGAAAGGATCAAAAGGATCAAAATGACAGAAAAGAAAAAAACGCGTCCCTTCAGTTTCAAACGGACATTCATCATTATCTGCGTCGTTGCCCTATCGTATTCACTGATCTCACTTGTCATCACGAAGTTCGTCTATGACAGCCAGTTTCCGCGTTATGAGCGTCACGATGAATCGGTGATGGCCGGGCTGCGCTATCAGGATCTCGAAGACGAATATCCGCGCCAGTTGTTTCATTTCATGTCTGGCGATAACCGGCTGCAAGGCTACCTGTATGGTCAGAACAATGATCAAGGGCTGATTGTTCTTGCCCATGGAATCGGTGGCGGTGCTGACAGCTATCTGCCGCAGATCACCTGGTTCGTCGATCAGGGCTGGCGAGTTATGGCATATGATTCCACCGGCAGTTTTGACAGTGAAGGGAAATCAACCCGTGGCTTTCCGCAGGCGCTGCTCGATCTTGACGCGGCGTTGACCTATGTCTCAGAACAAGCCGGTTTGTCTGATCTGCCGCTTCTGTTATACGGTCACAGCTGGGGCGGATATGCCGTTACGACCATACTGCACGATGACCACGATATTCGCGGAGTCATCTCAGCGGCCGGCGCGAACAGCCCGATGGAGATCGTTCTTGAGCAGGGTGAACGCATGATGGGACCGTTGATCTATCTGCAGGCTCCATCACTCTGGCTGTATCAGCGGTTTCTGTTTGGCTCTGCCGCGTCATTGGCGGCCGATGACGCGATTCGGGCAGGCGATACCCCCGTCATGCTGATTCATGGGATCAATGATGATATGGTTCAATACAAAAAAAGCGCGATTGTCGCCTCATTCCAAGCTGATCAGCCGGAGCATGTCCGTCTGCTGATTCAGGATCAGCCAGGCCGCGACGGACACAAGAGCCTGTTTCGCTCTGACGATGCGATCGCTTATATTGAATCCGTCAACAAAGACTATCTCCAGCTGTACGAAGCTTATGACCAGAAGATTCCCTATGGCGAAGACCAGGATTTTTATGCGACTGTGGATCGGGCACTGGCCCAGCAGCTGGACGAAACACTCATGCAGGAACTTCAGGCATTTTACCTGAGCTGCCTGCGTTGAGCGATCGCGTCAGTCATCCCGGTGCTTCTTGATGAATTGGCGGATCTCTTTTTCACATTTGCCGCATTTTGAACCGGCTCCTGTCGCGGCACGGACATCTTTATAGCGTTTCGCGCCCTTGGCCATCGCTTTGAGAATGTCGCCTTTGCTGACCTTTTTGCAGGGACAGATGATCTTTTCTGGATTCATCACAGACCTTCCTTTCAATTTCTGATAAAACCGTCAGGTTATTTTACCTGATCGCGATGACTTTCAACGTATGCCAGGACACAGTTTCAAGCTATCTGCGTTGACATTTTACCGGTTCACGGGCAGTATAAAGAGATAGGACAAGCGGCTGCGTTGACAAGGCATGGTTAAGGATCAGTTAACGTTGGCCGGTGCGCCATATGAAATGATGAAATCGGGGGAAACAAGATGCAGTACCATCCATTTGGGAAAACAGGAATTCAGATCTCAGCGCTTGGTTTTGGGGCCATGCGGCTGCCAACGACTGTAATCAACGGCCAGACGGTGTTTGATACAGAGGAAAGCATCCGCATGATCCATAAGGCATTTGAGCTGGGCGTCAATTATATTGATACCGCGCCCTACTATTGCGATGGCGAAAGTGAGATCATTGTCGGGCAGGCGCTCAAAGGCTGGCGTGACCGCGTCTATCTGTCGACAAAGAATCCGGTCGAAAACAGCTCAGGCTCTGACTGGCGCCGTCGGCTGGAGAAATCCCTGACGAAGCTGAGCACGGATACGATTGATTTCTATCATATGTGGGGCATCAGCTGGAAAAGCTATGAAGAAGAGATCAATGTGCCGGGCGGTCCGCTTGAAGCCGCGCTTAAGGCAAAAGAAGAAGGCCTGATCAAACATATTTCGTTTTCATTTCATGATGAACCGGAAAATATGATCAAACTGATTGATACCGGACATTTTGAGTCGGTACTCTGCCAGTACAATCTGCTTGACCGGGCCAATGAGGCCGCCATTGAGCATGCGCATGCCAAAGGACTCGGTGTCGTGATCATGGGACCGGTCGGTGGCGGTCGGCTCGGTGCGCCATCGGAAGCGATTGAGCAGCTCCTGCCCGGGAAACGCCTGAGCAGCGCGGAACTGGCATTGCGGTTTGTCCTGACCAATCCGAATGTTTCCTGTGCCCTGTCCGGCATGGGTTCGATGAAAATGGTCGAGGAAAATACGGCGGTCGCGTCGGATAGCTCGCCGCTCAGCAATGAAGAAGTTGAGCGGATCAATGTCTCCATGGAAGAAAACAAGAAAATGGCGGATCTCTACTGTACCGGATGCAATTACTGCATGCCATGTCCGTTTGAGGTCAATATTCCCTTGAACTTCCAGATCATGAACTATCACCGCGTTTATGGCCTGACCCAGTACGCGCGCGAGCAGTACCAGGCGATTGGCACCAATGACTGGATGAAGGGGAAAAACGCGGCTGCCTGTACGGAGTGCGGCGTGTGTGAAACAAAATGCCCGCAGAAGATCCGGATCCGCAGGCAATTGAAAGAAACAGTCGCGGCACTTGGCTGAACCGACACAGGTCGGAACAGCCAGGGAGCGATTACTTGAATGACAGGGGTTCAGCTGGCGATGCTGTTGGCGGACCCCTTATTTCTTTTTCTTTTTCCGATCATCGGGCTTTTTGCCTTTTTTCCACTCTTTATCAGATGATCGTCTCGCTGAATTATGTTTTCGCTCGCCGTCGGATCCCTTCTGACCGGGAACGCTGATTTCGGCCCGGAGTGTCTGGCCGCCGATTCTCAGTCCGTTCAGTCCAGTCACAACCTGGTCAGCCGTTTCAGCCGGAACATCAATAAAGGTGTAGCGTCCGAACATGGCGATCGCGCCGATCTGTTTTCCGGAAAGCGATGAACTTGAACAGATCGCCTTGACGAGATGAGCCGGCTGTAAGCGGTCATCTCTGCCGACATTGAGGAAGAGACGGATCATACCGGCTTCCAGATCTTTTTTGCGTTTCTTTCTGGCGCGATCCCCCGGCTCTGAATCATCATCAATGACGGTGTCACCACGTAGCAACGCA
Source organism: Clostridia bacterium (assembly GCA_009929975.1). Classification (GTDB taxonomy): domain Bacteria; phylum Bacillota; class Clostridia; order Saccharofermentanales; family UBA5734; genus SLHU01. The sequence continues at coordinate 4,172 of RZZF01000023.1, read as the reverse complement.
TCCTGAAATTCCTGTCCTGAAAGCCCCTCTGAAGAGCGTCTGCCGGATGCCCTGTCATTTCGCTGCTTATTACGCCGGGCCAGCATTTCCTCATAAGGAACCACCGGCTCAATCTCTCTGGTTTGCCGGGTTTTCTGTCCCATGGATAAACTGATCAGCGCGGCGGCGATGTCCGCTGTTGTGTAGAAGGTATCTTCGCTCTCCGTGGCGTTCACATCAGTGATAAACTGTTCAATCGCGTTGCGATATCGATCAAGTTCACCGGCCGCGAGAATCTCCCGTGTCTGATCGAGAATTTCGGCCACATGGGTTTCTGTCACATCAACCAGTGAAGGCGGCTGGGTGCAGGTGATGGTTGAATGCGTGAAGCGCTGGATATTCTTCAGATCGAAAATCTCACGGCCGACGACAAAGGTGAACGCCTTGCCCGAACGACCGGCCCGCGCGGTCCGGCCGATGCGATGAACATAATATTCCTCATCCTGAGGCAGATCATAATTGATGACGACTTCGATATTATCAACATCAATGCCGCGTGCCGCGACATCGGTCGCGACCAGCAGCTCAACATCACCGTTGCGGAAACGGTTCATGACCCGGGTGCGGGTCATTTGTTTCATGTCCCCGTGCAGGGCTTCAGCCGAGTAGCCGCGTGTCTGCAGCTTCTCATAGACATCGTCCACCTTGCGTTTCGTATTGCAGAAAATCAAGGCCAGCTTGATGCGCTCTGATTCAATCAGACGGCAAAGTACTTCGATCTTGCTGGATTCACGGACTTCGATATAGAATTGCTCAATATTGCTGACAGTCAACTGGCTGTGCTCGATACGGACATGCACCGGTTCCTGAAGATAGCGCTTCGTCAGTTCCAGAATGCCTTTGGGCATGGTGGCTGAGAAGAGAATCCGCTGAATCGATTCAGGGGTATCGGCCAGTATGGTATCGATATCCTCTTTGAATCCCATGTTCAACATCTCATCGGCTTCATCAAGAATGATGCCGCTCAGTTGATCGAGGCGGATGGTTTTGCGCCGCATATGGTCCATGACACGCCCGGGAGTGCCGACGATGATCTGCGGCCGTTTTTTCAGAGCCATGATCTGGCGGCTGATTGGCTGACCGCCATACACCGCGAGGATACGGATACCCTCGTGATATTTGGTCAACTCATGCATTTCGTCCGCGATTTGGATGGCGAGTTCGCGGGTTGGTGCCAGGACAAGATATTGGACCCCTGTCGCGTCCAGATCAATTTTCTCGATCAGCGGAATACCATAAGCACAGGTTTTACCGGTGCCGGTCTGGGCTTGTCCCAGTACGTCGCGGCCTTCAAGAATCAGCGGAATGGATTCAGCCTGAATCGGGGTGGCTTCTTCGAAGCCCATGTCCTGCAGCGCCTGCAGAGTCTGCGGCGATAAGGCCAGCTGAGGGAATGTGATATTGTCCAAGGGGCACCTGTCTTTCTTTCGATATGAACGGATATTTCATCGCACCTGACATGCGTTTGAGTCAAGAACGTGCCATTTTACCACAAAGAAGGGCGAACAGCAACGCTTTTCTTACGAAGCACGGTTCTGCCGGGAAACGGTCTATCGGCGCTTACTCTTCGGTCAGAGTACCCACTTGAGGCGCCCGGCTCAACACGCTCGTACCGTGAGGAGAGACACTGCGGATTTCTTCACTGTAATCTTTGCCAGCCGAAATGCTGCCGCCTGCATGACTGCCGCCGGACCATTGTGGAATATTGCTCACATCGTAGACGATTCCGTCAACGGCAATATAGGCCGGCCGTCCCTCCTTTCCGTCAAACTCAGCCAGCTGCTCCAGAGTGAAAACTTGTTCCTGACCGCTCGTACTCTGGCCGGTCGAATCACCAGTTTCTGCCGCACCGCCGCCACAGGCGGTCAGGAGAAGCGTAAGGCTCAGGACCAGAGCGGTCAGCGTGATTGTACGTTTGTCGGACCTGCTTGCTTTGGACGATCGTGAATGATCAAAATAATAAGTCATGGTAAAGCCTCCTGAATACCTCACCGTCCGCGCATCGCAATGTGGAATATAACGGCCAGGACCGCCAGTACGGCGATCGAACGATGCACGTACAGCCAGGCTGATGGTTTCTTTTTGCGAATATAATGGCCATATCCGCCGAGAAATCCGTTCGCTGCCATCAGGATTGCCGCGATCAGCCCGGTGACGGACAGCCAGCGATACTGCAGCTGAATGGCCAGGTGAATGATCAGCATGAGCGTGGCGAAAGCAGCGAAAAAACGGTGGTACCGGACGATCAGCTTCTGGAACACCAGATAGGCGCGCCTGAAGCCGGACTCGCGGTCCATGCCGGAAATCCACTTCCGGTAGATCCACTTGACCGGATAATTCATCAGGGTCAGGACGAGCCCCCCGATGATCAGCCAACCAAAAAAACTGCCATACTCACTCATTGCTGATGCTCCCACTATCCTGAACGTAAAGTCCAGATGTTTTCATTCGCTGAAAGCGTTCAAATGATAGGTCAAGTATAACCGGACACAACACCTGCGATTGTAACGATGATTACAACGGGCTTTTCGGCCATTTCTATCATCCCCACACCTGATGGTCATGATATAGTAGAGACAGGCATTTCGCCGATCAAATAGATAATGGAGGCCGGGTTTATGAGAGAGTCAGTGTGGAACGGATACCGACGGCTGGATTTTGAGTTTGATGGCCGGCCGGCCATTCTGGTGATGCCCGATCAATCCCGATCCCCCGGTGTACTGGCGGTCAAAACAGAATACTGGGAAGATCAGCCTGTGATCGAAGTCGAACTGCTGCGGCGCGGTTTTCATATCGCGTTCATTCAGAACATCAACCGCTGGGGTCTTGAAGAGGATATCGACCGAAAAGCCAGCTTCATCCGGTTTCTGGCCTCTGAATATGAGTTGTCAGAACGAGCGGCCCTGATCGGTGTCAGCTGTGGTGGACTGATCGCGATCAAACTGGCAGCACGGCATCCGGATTGTGTCTCTGTTATGTATCTGGACGCTCCGGTCCTCAATTATATGAGCTGCCCATGCGGCTTCGGAACGGCCGAATCGCTTGACCGCGGCGCAGGCATCAATGAAATTCTTGAAGCCCTGCGCCTGGACACCATATCCCAACTGCTCTGCTACCGCGAGATGCCGATGCACCAGCTGGACCGTCTGGTCAAGCATCAGATACCGGTGATCATGGTGGCCGGTGACAGCGATCAGGTGGTTCCCTATCTGGAAAACGGCATCATGCTGGAAGAGGCTTATCGTGAAGCCGGTCTGACGTTTGAACGGCACATGAAGCCGGGCTGTGATCATCATCCGCATGGACTTGATGATCCTGAACCGATTCTCCGTTTTCTGGAGCAGCAGGCCACATTAATCTGAACGAACGGACTGCCGGCGGCATCAACACGCCGACCCGGCCAGATGAACCATCGAAACATCGTCATCACATCAGGAGGTATTCACTCATGAACGAGAATTTACTGCGGACCATATCGGACGCACAGACGGGCCAGTTCAACTGGCTGAACGAAGCGGGATATGAAAAACCGGATGAGGCAACCCTGCTGATTCACGCACCCGGCAGGACGGACTTTTTTACCGATCCGGCCGGAGAACATGTCATCAGCAACGCTCCCTTCCTCTATCTGGACGTGTCGGGTGATTTCCGGATCAAAGCCCAGGTCGCGCATGCCTTCAACTCAACCTGGGACGCGGCCGTACTGATGGTCAGGGACAGCGCGGAGCGCTGGGCGAAGCTGTGCTTTGAAGCCACGGACTTCGGGACACAGGCGGTCGTCAGTGTGGTCACGAATGGGGTGTCCGATGACGCGAACGGCGTGAATTATCATTGGAAGACCGTGTGGCTGCAGGTCATCCGTAAAGGCAATCTCTTCGCGTTTCATTACGGGCCTGACGGTGAGCACTGGAACATGGTCCGTTATTTCCGCCTGGACGCGGCCAAGCAGATCAAAGTCGGCATGGAAGCACAGTGCCCCGGCGGTGACGGCGCCGATATTCTGTTCAAGTCATTCAGCCTGGACCGGCAGCCGGTCGAAGACATGAGAGATGGTATCTGAACGGTCAACCGGTCGAATCAGGCGAGGCGTCCGCGTATTAGGGCTATGCCTGAAAATCCAGTACGACCTGCAG
>RZZF01000289.1 GCA_009929975.1 Clostridia bacterium | reverse complement strand
ATCGTATACATGGAGGTCTGCATCAGAGGACCGTTGTACGCGAGCAGTTTTTCCGCCTTGGTGAAGTCCTGGAAAATTTCCTGTGAGACCGAGGTAAATTTCTCTTTTTCATGGGCCTCGCGGACATAGGCCTTGACCACGCGGATGCCGCGCAGGTTTTCCTGGACCACATTGTTCAGCCGGTCATAGGTCTTGAAGACACGTTTGAAGATCGGGTGGGCATGGCGGATGATCAGATACAGGCCGCCGCCGAGGAAGGGGATGACCGCGAGAAAGATCAGCGACAGCGAACGGTTGACGCTGAAGGCCATGAACAGGGAAAAGGCGAACATCACGGGGCTGCGGATCGCGACCCGGATCAGCATCTGGTAGGCGTTCTGGATATTGGTGACGTCGGTGGTCGACCTGGTGATCAGGCTGGCCGTTGAAAAGCGGTCAATGTTGAAAAAGGAAAAATTCTGCACCGCGTAGAAGATGTCATGGCGCAGGTTGCGTGCGTAGCCGGCGGAGGCTTTGGCCGCGTAGTGGCCGGCCAGAACGCCGCAGAGCAGTGAGACGGCCGTCGCCAGAATTAGGGCACCGCCCATCCGCAGGATATAGCGGACATTGCCGGCTTCGATCCCGAAGTCAATCAGGTAGGCCATCAGAAAGGGAATCAGGACCTCCATGACGACTTCAAAGAAGATAAAAAACGGGGACAGCAGAGACGCTTTCCTGTTTTCCCTGATGCTTCTGGCAAGAATTCTGATCATAACACTCTCCGTTTCAATCCAGAGCGGTCCGGTGGCCAAAGCGGCCGCCGTCAGCTGATATTGTTTTTGATTTTACCCAGGACGTCGAGAAACTGGTGAATCTCCTGTTCTGAGATATCTGTCCGCAGGCGGTCTTCCATCTGGCGGAATTTCTCTGAGACCCGTTCATGGATGCTGCGCGAACGTGCCGTCAGTTTCAGCCGTTTCAGACGACGGTCACGGGCGACCGGCTCGCGGGTGATCAGTTCGTTTTGCTCCATCAGCTTGATCAGGCCGGTGACGGTTGAACGGCGGATGTCAAATTCCTTTTCCAGATCGCGCTGGAAGACATCAACACCGGCCTGCTCCCTGTGATAGATCATGCCGATGATCCAGCCCTGCATGCCGGTCAGGCCTTCCAGATCTTTGTCCAGGCCGCTTTCGTCCAGCCTGCGTTTGATCAGGTTGGACACCGTTTTGATTTCAAAACCGATCGCCGGACGATCCTGCATGATGACACCGCCTGTCAGATCACATTCGGCCGATCCGGTGTCAGCGGAACGGCCGTAAAAGGGTCTATCTTGTTAGGACACTAACAGATTAGCACAATCATTTTTTTATGTCATCTGTTTTTTTCGGACGAACTGGTGGCCGGACCGGCGTGACCTGATGACAGGCCAGCGGAAATTGAGTACACTATATTCTTGTGATTGTGATTGAATCCAGGACCACCTGGTCCATACAGCAGGCAGGGAGAATAACATGAAACAGGATATGATACTGATCCTCGACCTCGGCAGTGATGAGAACGCGCAGCTTGCCCGTGAGATCCGGGACCTGGGCGTCTACAGCGAGATTCATCCGCATGATCTGAGCGCGGATCAGCTGCGTGATCTGCCGAATGTGAAAGGAATCATTCTCAACGGCGGTGTCAACCGGGTTATCGACGGCGTGGCCATCGACGCGTCTGAAGCGGTCTACCAGAGTGGTCTGCCGCTGTTTCTGGCCGACCACAACGATCAGGCCCCCTGGCCGGAGGCGGAAGATACGCGCCGGCAGGTGTTGTCAGATTTCATCTTTAATACCTGCAAGGCACAGCCGAACTGGAATACCGAAAACTACATCTCCGACCAGATTGATCTGATCCGCCGCCAGGTCGGCGAGGGGAAAGTCCTGCTCGCGCTCTCCGGCGGTGTGGACAGTTCCGTGGTCGCGGCCCTGCTGCTCAAGGCGATCGGCGACCGTCTGACCTGTGTCCATGTCAATCACGGCCTGATGCGCAAAGGCGAGTCGGAACAGGTGATCAAGGTGTTCGGCAAGGAACTGGGCGCGAACCTGATTTATGTGGACGCGGTTGACCGCTTTCTCGACAAACTGGTCGATGTCAGCGATCCTGAGCAGAAGCGCATGGTGATCGGCGAGGAGTTCGTCCGGGTATTCGAAGAAGAAGCCCGCAAGCTGAGCGGCATCGGTTATCTCGGACAGGGAACGATTTATCCCGATATCATTGAGAGCGGGACCAAGACGGTGAAAGCGGTCAAGAGCCATCACAATGTCGGCGGTCTGCCGGAGACGTTTGATTTCGAACTGGTTGAGCCGGTGAAAATGCTGTTTAAAGATGAGGTCCGGGCCGTCGGCACGGCACTCGGCCTGCCGGACAGCATGGTGCACCGCCAGCCGTTTCCCGGTCCCGGACTGGGTGTCCGCTGCCTGGGCGCGATCACCCGCGACCGGCTGGACGCGGTGCGCGAATCGGACGCGATCCTGCATGAGGAACTGGCCAAGGCCGGCCTGACTGACACCATCTGGCAGTTTT
>RZZF01000288.1 GCA_009929975.1 Clostridia bacterium | reverse complement strand
GCCCGCGGCCGCTCCCGCGGCAGTGCCCGCGGCCGCTCCCGCGGCAGCTCCGGCTCCCGCTCCGGCCCCGAAAGCGGCAGCCCCGGCAGCAGCGCCTGCTGCGGGAAATTGACGGTGATTACCTGCTGTGCACGAAACCGGAGATGCAGGATGTGCTTGAACGCATGTTTCAGCCGCGCAACCGGCCGCCTCTTTCGCAGGCTGCCTATGAGACACTGGCGATTATCGCCTATAACCAGCCGGTGACCCGGGCGCAGATCGAAGCGGTCCGCGGGGTCAACAGCGACAGTATCGTCAGCCGGCTGCTCGAACGTCAGCTCATCCGTGAGGCCGGCAGCCTGGATGCCCCGGGCCGTCCGACCCTGTTTGAGACAACCGACCAGTTCCTGCTCGATTTCGGCCTGTCATCGGTAGACGATCTGCCGCCGATGGAAATGCTGATGTACGGGACCCTGCGTGATTTTGAAGCGACTCTGGAAGCATCGGCCGGAGCCGACCGCGACCGGCAGATGACGATTGACCAGGTGGTATCAGCCTTTGTCCCTGAACATGACGCGGTCACCCCGCCGGAACCTCTGGCGGAGACCGGCCGCCCGGATGATTTCGGGCCAGCTGAACCGACACCGCTGCAGGATCTGCCGGATGTCTCAAGCGCCTTGTTCGGAAATGATGATGAATCAGACGATCTGTGAGGATTTATCGGGCTGCAAAGGTTGAACTATTGTAAGGCATAACATATAATCATAGTCTGTGGGACGTTACGATTTGTCCTGCAGAGTGATTGAGTCACTGATGCTAAAGACCGGGTCCGGTACAGGCCGGATCCCGCAGATGATGAGGTGAAATGAATGGGATCTCAAGAAAAGTTGAGCGCATACCTGGAGAAACAGGCTGCTCTCGAGGCTGCCGGAACAGAAGGCAGTGCCTGCAGGCAGCGTATCCGTCAGCTTCTGGACGAAGACAGCTTTGTTGAACTGGATTCACTGGTTACAGGGCGCGGCCTGAATTTCGGCTTCGCACGTGAGCCGGTGGCCGGTGACGGCGTTGTCACCGGATACGGTACAATTGAAGGCCGTATGGTCTATGTCGCTGCTCAGGATGCCAGTGTCTACGGTGGATCCGTCGGCCAGATGCATGCGGAGAAAATCAGCAAGGCGATTGATCTTGCCAATGCCGCTCAGGTTCCGTTCATTGGATTATATGAGACCGGCGGTGCCCGGATCGATGAAGGGATCATCGGCCTGGAAGGCCTTGGCCATGTGATGGCCTCGATGAACGCCGCTTCAGGTGAGATCCCTCTGCTGGCCGGAGTCTTCGGCCCCTGCGCCGGCGGTGCGGCCTATCTGGCCGCGCTCAGTGATTTTGTCCTGATGACAAAAGAAAAATCCGGATTGTTCATGAATGGTCCGATGGTTGTCTCCGGTGTGGAGAACAAGTCAATCGAGGCGGCCGACATCGGCGGTGCCGCTGTGCATGCGGGCGAAACCGGCCTGGCATCCATGGTCGCTTCAGACGAAACGGACCTGATCGCCCGGCTCAAGCTCCTGCTGAGCTATCTTCCTGACAGCGCGGAAGGCTTCATTTACCCCCGCGACAGCCAGGATGACCCCAACCGGACAGATCCCCGCCTTGATGAAATCGCCGCCCGGCTTGACCAGGGTGTCGATATGAGAGAAATTATCCGCAGTGTCATGGATATTGACACGTTCCTGGAACTGTCCCCGGATTATGCTTCCGGCGTCGTGACAGGCCTGGCCCGGCTGGACGGAACAACCGTCGGAGTGCTGGCCAACGCGGCCGCGCGTCTTGACAGCCGGTCGGCCGATAAAGCGGTTCAGATCCTCCAGATCTGTGAGCGTTTCCGCCTGCCGGTCATCACTCTGACCAATGCGGAGGGCTATGAAATCAGCCTGGCCGCTGAAAAGGGCGGACTGCTGCGTGACGGCGCCCTTCTGATGCGGGCGATGCTCGAATCCAGTGTGCCGCGCCTCAGCCTGATCGTCGGCAAAGCGATTGGAACCGCCTACCTGACCATGAGCGGCAAAAGCTGCGGCACCGATATGGTCTATGCCTGGCCGACCGCTGAAATCGCGATTGTCAACGCGGATACTGCCGCGCATATCATCTACCGCAAGGAAATCGCGGCCGCTGCTGATCCGGCCTCGGCCCGCAATGAATTTGTCGAGAAATATGCTTCTGAACTGGCCAGCGCTGATGTCGCGGCCGGACTCGGGCATGTGGATGAAGTCATCCGTCCGGCATATTCCCGTCTCTATCTGATCAGCGCGCTCAACATGTTAACTCAGGCCGAATAAGAAGGAGGATCATCATATGAAAAAGTTTGTCATAAAAGTCAATGGCGTCGCCTACGACGTGGAAGTAGAAGAAACCGCAGCCGGTTCAGCCTCTGTCCCGACCGCTTCAGTCCCGGCGGCAGCCCCGGCCGCGGCAGTGCCCGCGGCCGCTCCCGCGGCAGTGCCCGCGGCCGCTCCCGCGGCAGCTCCGGCTCCCGCTCCGGCCCCGAAAGCGGCAGCCCCGGCAGCAGCGCCTGC
>RZZF01000287.1 GCA_009929975.1 Clostridia bacterium | reverse complement strand
GTTGAGTGAGCGGCAGTTTGGTTCAACCAAATCCGGTATCGCGCCGTTTTACGCCGATAAATTTGCCAAGATCGGCTTTCAGGTCCAGGAGCTGTATGATGATGAGACCGTTTTGCGTGACAAGCTTGAGCAGGTGCTCGAGGTCAAGAATATCCTGATTGAGCATCTGTATCATCAACCGCTGCTTATGGCCGACACGCTGCTGGCCCAGCTGCTGGACTGGCGCGAACAGATCCGGCCGTATGTCGCGGATACCGCGGCCTGGCTGAGGCAGGCACTGGAGGACGGCAAAGACATTCTGCTCGAAGGGCAGCTGGGAGCGCTGAAAGATCACGACTTCGGTATCTATCCCTATACAACGTCATCCTCGACCCTGGCCGGGTTCGGGGCGGTCGGTGCCGGATTGCCGCCCTATGTTATTTCTGATATTGTAACAGTAACAAAAGCCTATTCCAGCGCGGTCGGCAGCGGCCCGTTCGTCAGTGAGATCTTTGGTGACACGGCAGATGAACTGCGGCGCCGCGGAGGGGATGCCGGCGAGTACGGCGCGACGACTGGACGGCCGAGGCGTATGGGCTGGTTTGATCTGGTGGCGACCCGTTATGGCTGCCAGCGGCAGGGAGCGACTTCAGTGGTTCTGACCGCGATTGATGTGCTCAGCTATCTCGATGAGATTCCGGTCTGTGTCGGATATGAGATCGACGGAACCATCAGCACGGAGTTTCCTGCCGGACGCAGACTCGACCAGGCGAAGCCGGTGCTCAACGTTCTGCCGGGCTGGAAATGTGACATCCGCGGAATCAGAGACTATGATCAGTTGCCAGCCAATGCCCGGGCCTATGTGGAATTCATTGAAAAGGGAATTGGCGTTCCGATCCGAATCGTCTCCAACGGCCCGCGCCGTGAGGAGATCATTGAACGATAAGGAGCACCCCTATGAAACATCAGGCGATTCTGATCCTCGATTTCGGCGGCCAATACAATCAGTTGATTGCCCGCCGCGTGCGTGAAAATAGCGTATTTTGTGAAGTTCTTCCGTATACCACCAGCCTTGAGACCATCCGTGAGCGCGGTTATGCCGGCATCATCCTGACCGGCGGTCCCAATAGTGTCAACATCCCATCAGCGCCACGCTATGAAGCCGCGCTGTTTGATCTGGGCATTCCGATTCTCGGTATCTGCTACGGCGCGCAGCTGATGGCGGCAACCCTGGGCGGCCGTGTTGAGTCGATGCAAAAACGCGAGTACGGCCGGGTACCGGTTGAAGTGGTCAGAAAGAGTCTGTTTTTCAGCAGTATCTCCAGGCGAACCAATTGCTGGATGAGCCACACGGATCAGATTACGGTGCTGCCCGACGGTTTTCATGTCAGCGCGAAATCAGAGAATTGCCCGATCGCGGCGATGGAAGATCCGGAGCGCCGGTTCTATGCCGTCCAGTTTCATCCGGAGGTTCAGCATACCCCGCTCGGCAGCCTGATGCTGACGAATTTTCTGTTTGGGATCTGCGGCTGCAGCGGTGACTGGAAAATGGATGCCTTCGTAGAGGAATCGATCGCGAAAATCCGCCAGCAGGTCAGCGACCGCAAAGTTATCTGCGCGCTGTCCGGCGGCGTTGATTCTTCTGTCGCGGCGGTGATGGTCCACCAGGCGATCGGCGATCGCCTGATCTGCATCTTCGTCGACCATGGCCTGCTGCGTAAAGATGAAGGTGATCTGGTGGAAAAGGTGTTCCGCGAACAGTTCTCGATGAACCTGATCCGCGTCAACGCACAGCAGCGATTTATTGACCGCCTGGCCGGTGTGACCGATCCGGAGACCAAACGGAAGATCATCGGTGAGGAGTTCATCCGGGTTTTTGAAGAGGAAGCGAAGAAAATCGGCGAGGTTGATTTTCTCGTCCAGGGCACCATCTATCCTGATGTGATCGAAAGCGGCCTCGGTGACGCGGCGGTGATCAAGAGCCATCATAATGTTGGCGGCCTGCCCGATACCGTTGATTTCGTCGCGATTCTTGAGCCGCTGCGTGATCTTTTCAAGGATGAAGTGCGCAAGGCCGGTCTGGAAATGGGAATTCCCGGCCGCCTGGTCTGGCGGCAGCCGTTCCCGGGCCCGGGTCTGGCCATTCGGGTGATCGGCGAGATCACTGAAGAGAAACTGGAGATTCTGCGGGAAGCAGACGCGATTTTCCGGGAGGAAGTAGATCAGGCCGGCCTGAATCAGGAAGTCAGCCAGTATTTCGCGGTGCTGACCGGGATCCGTTCTGTCGGTGTGATGGGTGACGAACGCACCTATGACCACACCATTGCCCTGCGCGCGGTGACGACGACTGATTTCATGACGGCCGACTGGGCGCAGATTCCACATGATGTGCTGAGCCGTGTCTCCAACCGGATTGTCAATGAAGTACGGCATGTCAACCGGATTGTCTATGATATTACCAGCAAGCCGCCGGCGACGATTGAATGGGAATGATGGTTGTCATTGTTTTCACTCCCTGTCCTCGGCGCTGCGCGCCTGCGAGATGGTCGTGAAAACAACAACAACCATCTGCAGTGCGGTAAGCC
>RZZF01000286.1 GCA_009929975.1 Clostridia bacterium | reverse complement strand
TGGCGAATCGCCATCTGGCACAGCAGCCCGCGCTGGCCGCTTGATTTGATGAAATCGTTTACTCAAGATATAACATGCACGTTCGGATGCGTCAAGGCATTCCAACTCCGCCTGCCGGTGCCGCGCAGCCGGTGAACTGATGTAAATCTCTGTAAATCTCATGAAAACATTTTCACAGATATGATCTTGTGGCATAATGAGGCAAACCATCGCATCAATCAGAAGGAGAATACGCAGTGGCTGCCATGACCATCAAGGAAATCGCCCGTCTCGCCGGGGTCTCAATCGCGACTGTCTCACGTGTGATCAACGGGACCAGCTATGTCAGTCCGGATATCGAAAGCAGGGTCCGGAAAGTGATTGAAGACAGTCAGTATGTACCGAACTCTGTTGCCCGCAGCCTGCGGTTTGACAATACCTGGACCGTCGGTTCGATCATCTCTGATATCGCGAACAGCTATTTCAATATCATTGCCAAGGTGTCACTGGATCTGCTGCGTGAGCGCAACTACAGCATGATCATCTGCTCAACGGAAGAAGACGCGGATCGGGAATTGAATTATCTGCGTTTTCTAGACGGGCGAAAAGTCGACGGGATCATGCTCAACTCAACCGGTAAAAATGATGATTATATCGCTCTGCTCAGCCAGCGGATGCCGATTGTCCTGCTGAACCGCCGCATTCGTCATGCCGGGTTCCGCGGTGATTTCATCGATTCCTCCAATCACGAAGGCGGCAGCCTGATGGTGGACCACCTGTTTCGCCATGGCCATCGCCGGATCGGCGTGATTAATGGCGACCTCGGACTGTCAACCGGACAGGAGCGCTTTGAAGGCTTCGTTGAAGCAATGGCCCGGCATGGCCTATCCGTCGGGAGTGACTACCCCTTCCGGTTTGACGGCAAATTCCATATGGATGAAGGCTTCGAGGGCGCGCGTGTCCTCTGTGAGAAAAGCCGGCCGCCGACGGCAATCGCCGTCATGAACAACGCGATGGCCATCGGTGCGATGAAATATTTCAAAGCCCGCCATATCCGGGTGCCGGAGGATATTTCCCTGGTCGTATACGGCGATATCTTCAACAGTGATATTTTGTATGTTGAACCGGATCATGTCACGTTGAACCCATATGTCATCGGACGCAAAGCCGCTGAATCGATTCTGGAGCGGATCAGGCAGCCTGATCTGCCGAACCGGGAGGTCATCTACAGTCCGACCCTGTCACAGGGCAATAGCGTCGCGACACTCAGCCAGCAGGAATAAACCTCTGCAGCAGTGAATTGGCGCGGAAATAGTCCCAGGTGATACCGGCCTCGCCCAGTTCACGCTGATTGGAGACCCCTTTCAGTCCGTCATGATGATAATCCGAACCGCCGGATATGATCGCAACCCGCGATTCGTAGCGCTGCCGGATTTCCTGTTCAATCTCACCGGGTGTCATGGTTCCCTTATAACTCGTTTTTGGATACGTATAGCAGGCTTCAATTCCGGAAAGTCCGGCTTCAATCAGCCGATCAATATAGGCAGCCCGCGGCATGGCGGCACCATCGACATTTGTTTCTTCGTCGATCAGGTACGGATGGGCCAGAATCGCCAGACCACCGCTCTGCCGGATCATCTCAATAGCACGGCGCGGATCAATTTTTTCACGCTTGACATTAAAGACCGGATTGTCACGCACCATCAGCTTAGCCTCTGCCCAGGTTTTTGTATAACCGGCTGCGGCGATCGCCTCAAAGACATGCTTGCGCTGAACCTCCTCAGGGCGCCGCGGCTGGCCGTGGTTATCCAGAATATCCTGCCAGGTCACTTTGATGTCATGTTCACAGAGGATTTCCGTCAGACGCCGGTAGCCATTGACTTTACTGTTTTCAGCAAACCGCTCCGCCTCCTGCATGGCCGGCAAGTCAAAATCACAGCCGATACCGACAATATGGACATCATCGTTTTCGGTATCGCAGGAAAATTCGATACCGGGAATGAAGATGAGCCCCCGGCTGGCGGCATATTCGACCGGATCGATTGTCCGGCCGTCAATCTCGATCTGTTTCGGCGGCCGTACGTCATGGTCAGACAGAACGAGAGCACGCAGTCCCCGTTCCACGGCCAGGTCAATCAAAGCCTGTGGCGAATCATTGCCGTCTGATCGATTGCTGTGGGTATGCATATCACATGAAAAAGACATGATTGAATGATCCTGTTCTGTTGTTTTCGACGTCGATCGAATGGCCGAAAAATTGCTCTATTAGCTAACTTTTACCTTTACAGCCGAACAACCGCATATGTCTTATTGCGATATCAGCCACTGCATTCATAGCTACAGCATCAGATTTCAGAGGATCATTTTCGTCAGCATGATCCTGCAGATAGTGAAGCTGGTTTTGACACCAGGCGACTTTCAGAGCGGTGGAAATGTTGATCTTTGCCGCACCGTTTTCAATACAGCGACGGAACGCTTCGTCAGACAGGCCCGTGCCGCCATGAACCACCGTCGGGCATTCAACCCGGTCTGTGATTGTGCGCAGCAGATCAAACTCAACGTTCGGCACACCCTTATAAAGACCATGTGCCGTGCCGATCGCCGG
>RZZF01000022.1 GCA_009929975.1 Clostridia bacterium | reverse complement strand
ACTACAATCTCTACATATTTAAAAAGAGCTGAAGACCACTATATACCAGTGGATTCCAGCTCTTTTTTATCGTTCCAACTGTAAAAGTCAGGATTATAACATATCAGGTCATCTGTGACGATGCCTCATATCAGCGCCGGCTGTCCAGATAATCCTGCAGAATGATTTCTGCCGCGATCTGATCGACGACTTTTTTCCGGTCCGCGGAGGCGACTTTCGTCTCACGCATGATTCGTCCTGCCAGCACCGTTGTATACCGCTCATCACGCAGAACAGGCACCAGTCCGGTCGCATCCTGCAGGGCCTGGGCAAAGGCCCGTGCCAGCAATTCGCTCTCGCCGGTTCTGCCGTCGGTTCGGCGCGGCAGGCCGACAACAACGCCTGTGATCTGTTCTGAACGGACCAGTTCCGCCAAACGGGCGATCGTCCAGTCCATGTCGCGGCCATTCCAGCTGATCGTCTCCAGCCTCCGGGCCAGAAAACCCAGCGGATCGCTGATCGCGACCCCGATCCTGCGGCTGCCGAAATCAATCCCCAGCCAGCGTTGCTTGTTCTTTGTCATGTTGACTCCTTGATTTTTACTGAATTAATAAATTTTGATCGCGAAATCCCGGCAGACGGCCGCGCAGTAGCCACACAACACACACCGCCCGCGATCAACCACGGCTTTGCCATCGACCAGCCGCAGGGCTGATTCACCACATCGCCCGACACATTGGCCGCATCCGGTACACCAGTCTTCGATCTTCAGGACGCGCCGCCGTGCCCGGCTTTCGGCCAGCCACTGCTCCGGAACAGTTCGTTGTTCAAACAGCGCGACATTCATATCAACTTCCAATTTTGACTGCATCCCGACGGCGACCCCATCGAGAAACGGCAGATCCAGTACATAGCGGACGGCTTCATCAAACCGTGACAGCAAAGTGCCGCCTCCCAGCATCTTCATGCCGTACAGGCCGATACCTGCCTGACGGGCCAGACGGCAGGCATCTGTCATATCCTCGGCTGTCCCATCCAGGATGCCGACTCCAGACAGATTCAGCAACGGATGGATGACATCCGCTTCGCGATAGATGCCGGCATCAAGCTGCTCACGCCGCCAGACAGATGACGGCTGGGCATCCGTCTGACCGACCGCCTGTGCCAGGGCAAGAACCGGTTCCACCGCGTGGGTCGAGACACCAACAGCCCGAATACGACCAGCTTCCCGCTGCTCAATGAGATAGGTAAATGCCTCCCGGTGGCCGTCCAGCGTCAAGACACTTTCCTGCTCATGCAGGAGAAACAGGTCAATCCCATCAAGCCCTGTTTCACGGCGAGCCTGCTCCAGACTGCTTTCCGCCTGCTGACGCGAATAGGCATAGGTCTTTGTCGCGATATAAGGTTGAGAACCCGATTGCCGCAGGACATGCCGGATCAAAGAATAATTATCATAATACTCAGCGGTGTCAATCAGATTGACGCCCTGGTCTACAGCATAACAAATAATGTCTGCTGCTTCTTCAACAGACAAATCCGCCTGTGCCGGCCCTACAGTCAAGGTGCCGAAACACAGGCGGGAAATTTCGAGGCCGGTACGGCCAAGCGGACTGGTTTTCATGAAGTCAGCCCTGATCAGAGCTTGCTGATGAAGTCTTTAACAATGACTTCCAACAGTTCATCGCGCTCCATCCGGCGGATGACGGCACGGGCACCGCGATGGTTGGTCACATAAGTCGGATCACCCGATAGAAAATAGCCAACCAGCTGATTGACAGGATTGTAACCCTTCTCGCGCAGTGCGGCCAGCACCTCGGACATGATATCACGTGCTTCCCGGTCATTATCCAGACCCATCTCGAAACGGGTCGTCTCATTGTCGATCATGTCAGTTCCTCCTTGACAGATATTGGCTGCCTGCCACTCTGAAAACGGTTTATAGGCCGGTTAATTAACATCTTATCACGCTTTCACTCGTTTTGCACCAGAGCACTGCAGGCCGGCGGCATCCGCAGACCGGACGGTGGCCAGCACCAGATCGCCAGGGCAGAGCGCTTCATCAGACGACAGGCTGATCGGCATATAGCGTTCTGAATATCCGGAGAAAGATCCATCCGGCAGCTGTTTTTCCACAATGAGCGAAACTGTTTTCCCGATCAGACGCTGATGGCAGGCCGCAGCCAGCCTATCGGCCAGTTTTGACATATCATCGCTGCGTCGGATCATGATTTGCGGATCAACCTGATCCGGCATGGAAGCCGCGGCGGTTCCCTCTCTCGCCGAGTAGCGAAAGACATGCATGCGGGAAAAACCGATTTCCCGGCAAAACGCCAGACTGTCCGCGTGTTCCTGCTCTGTCTCACCGGGGAATCCGACGATGATATCGGTTGTGATGCCGGGATCATCGAAATGGCGGCGCAGCTCGTCGACCACCTCACGATAATGGGATGTCTGATACTGGCGGCGCATACGGCCCAGCACCGTATCGGAACCACTCTGCAGGGATAAATGAAAATGAGGGCAAAGCTTCGGATTCTGCCGGGCCAGCGCCAGGAAGCCAGGTGTAATTGAACGTGGTTCCAGCGACCCGAGACGAATCCGATCAATTCCGGGGATCCCGGCCAGATCGGCAGCCAATTCCATCAGATGTTCACCCGGCCGGTTCCATTCCAGACCATATGAGCAGATGTGGATCCCGGTCAGGACGATTTCCCTGTAACCGGCTTCGGCCAGCGCTTTCGCTTCACCGATCACCTGGTCGGGCCGGCGGCTGCGTACAGGTCCCCGTGCCAGTGTAATCGCACAATAGGCACAGTGGTTATCGCATCCATCTTCAATTTTGACATAGCCCCGCGTCTCTGACTGATGACTGACCGCACCCCATTCATCGAAAGCCGACCCGTCATCCGCGATCGTGATATCAGCAGCCGGCTGCAGGCTGCCTGACAGCATCTGCATCACCTGGCGAAAAGCCGCTGATTTTTGCCGCGTACCCAGATGTAGATCGGCCGCGTCATCCTGCAGTCCCAGTTCGGTCGCACAGCCGAGCGCGACAATCAGCGCATCTTCATTCAAGCGGCGGGCCCGGTGCAGCATCTGACGCGATTTTCTGTCAGCTTCACCGGTCACCGTACAGGTGTTGAGAATATAGACATCAGCGCTGGCGTGAAAAGGAACTTCCTCGAAACCGGCACTGAGAAACTGTTGACGCAGCGCGTCAGTTTCATAATGATTGGTTTTGCAGCCAAGTGTATGAAAAGCAACGGTGGTCATGATGATCTGGTTATCTCCTCTGCTGATCCGTGCACCCGTTCCTGTATCCGGTCGGCCAGATAGTTGACAGACGCCTGATCCATCAGGCACAATCAAGATATCATCGCGAACGGGAAGAAAGGTGCACACGATATGGATAAATTTACAGTTCATTTGAAATCCATCAATGATGTCAAGGAATTTGTCCGCATCGTCAATGAATTTCCCTTCGCTGTCGATCTGGCATCAGGTCGTTATGTTGTTGACGCCAAATCAATCATGGGTATTTTCAGTCTTGATCTGGCAAAACCGATTGATGTTGAAGTTCCCCAGGGCGACAGCAGCGAACTGCGCCGGAAACTGAGTCCTTTCATCGTCCGCTGATATCAGCGGCTATTTTTTCTTTTTCTTCCGCTTCCGATTGTTTTTACCGCCGTCCGGCCGTCCGGTCATGTCAGCTTTTTTATGTCCGGAAGACTTGTTTTGCTGATCACGGTGCTTCTTCTTACCGGAACCGGATTTCTTATTTTTTTCCGGTGATTTCCGATCACGATCGAAACGCGAGCCCTTGCCGTTTTTCTGATCCGCCTGGACCAGTTCCTTATCCAGGTGGGTGACCATCGCGAAATCGATCCGCCGCTGGATGATATCTGCCTGGGCAACCTGGACGGTCACGGCATCGCCGATGCTGTAGACAAGACCGGTGGTTTCATTCGTCACGCGCATTCTTTCATCATCATAACGCAGGTATCCCTGCATGGTGCGAAACGGCACCATGCCTTCAACGGTATTCTCCAGCTGGATGAAAATGCCCGCGGCATTGAAGCCTGACACGATACCGGTGAACACGTCACCCAGTTTGCCGCGCATGTACTCAGCCGCTTTCTGATCGACCGTGTCACGTTCCGCGTACATGGCCGTCCGTTCCATATCGGAGACATGATCAGCCAGTTCGTCCAGCCCTTTCATCCATGTCTTGCGCTTGACATGCCCATGCAGCTGCGCTTTGAGAACACGGTGGACGAACAGGTCGGGATAGCGGCGGATCGGCGATGTGAAGTGGCAGTAGTACTCAGATGCCAGACCGAAATGCCCGAGATTTTCCGGAGCGTAACGGGCTTTTGCCAGCGAGCGCAGCAGCAATTGCGACAGCGTCTGTCCAAAGGGTTCGGTCTTGACCTTTTCCAGCACCTTGGCCAGCTGCCCCGGGGTGGGAGCGCCTCTCAGCCGGCACGGGACTCCGAGAACATTGGCCAGCCGGGTGAATTTCTGCAGTTTCTCAGGATCTGGCAGCTCATGCACCCGATAAAGAAACGGCAGTTTTTTCTGGTTGGCAAAATGGGCAACAAGCTCATTGGCCGCCAGCATGAACTCTTCAATGATGCCGTTGGCGAAGGTGATCGGATAAGGATAGATGTCAACAGGATGACCTTCCTGATCGAGGTCGACATGTGTTTCAGGAAACTCAAATTCGATCGATCCCCGGTTGAGGCGTTTCTGTTTGAGCAAGTCGGCCAGATGACGCATCAGACGCAGTTTCTCGAGAAACCAGGGTTCACGGTCTTCCGGCAGCCGGTCTTCCTCGAGTGCCTGGCAGACCTCATTATAGGAGGACCTGGCGCGGCTGCGGATAATGGTCTCTTCCAAATGGCCCCCGGTCATTTCACCGCTGGCATTAAAGGTCATAACCGCGCTGAAGGTCAGGCGGTCCTGATCGGGATTCAGACTGCAAATCCCATTCGATAGACGCGGCGGCAGCATCGGAATCACCCGGTCGACCAGATAGACACTGGTTGCCCGTTTTTGAGCTTCTTGATCCAATGTGCTGTTTTCCTCAACATAGTGGCTGACATCCGCGATATGGACCCCGAGTTCAAACCCGCCGGACTCAAGCGCTTCAATTCCGATCGCGTCGTCCAGATCCCTGGCATCTTCACCATCAATCGTCATGATCTGTTCATGACGCCGATCAACACGCCCGCGTTCCAGCTCACGTGCGATGGTGTCCTCATCCAGCTGCAGCGGATAAGAATCAGCCGCCTGTTTGACCGGCTCGCTGAATGACTCCGGCAAACCATGCTGGCGGATAATCGACAGCATGGCCACATCGGGCCGGCCCGGATCGCCAAGCACCTCAATGATTTTCGCGGCAGCCGGCCGGGTAACGGGTTCTGTCACTTCCGCCAGCAGTTCACAGACCACTTTCATGCCATAGGGCGCGCCATTGAGATGATTCGCGCTGATCCACACTTCCCGCCCCAGATTGGGATCCGGCCGGTCAAGCAGAACGACACCATTTTTATGTTCCTGCTGCAGCAGGCCTACACATTTTTGCATATACTCTCCAGTCTCAGGCAGATGCTGCCTGAAATAAAAAACAGAGGTATCCCGCGGACGCCTCTGTTCAATTCATTGTTCATTTATCGCCACCCGTTGCCACAGGCTGTTTCTGATGCTGCTGTCAGCCGCCGCGTCCGGTCAGAAGATAGAGCACAACGGTGAGAACCGCAAATACGACAGCCGTAACTGATGTCAGTTTCTTGAGCAGGGCATCAATGCTGCGGCCTTTCGACTTGCCGAAAAAGGTTTCCGCTCCGCCGCCGATGACACCAAGGCCTTTGGAATTGCCTTCCTGAAAGACCACCATAAAAACGAGGCCGATACAGACCAGGATGTCAATCACCGCGATAATGATGGTAAGTGCGCTCATGCGTTATCCTCCGCTATGTGTCAGAGTGTGGCGTCCACACCCAGTCTTCCAACCACAAGGTTGACAAAATTCTAGCATATCCCCGTGCCACTGGCAAGTCCGCGCCATCGCGGGTCCAGCTCTTAAACACAAAAACCCCTAAAGCGAGCGCCTCAGCGGTTTCGTGGTGCCCAGAGCCGGAATCGAACCAGCGACACGAGGATTTTCAGTCCACTGCTCTACCAACTGAGCTATCTGGGCGATTTGGCGACGCAGAAGGGGCTCGAACCCTCGACCTCCAGCGTGACAGGCTGGCATTCTAACCAACTGAACTACTGCGCCGTATTAAATTACCTTGGTGGGAGCTACAGGGCTCGAACCTGTGACCCTCTGCTTGTAAGGCAGATGCTCTCCCAGCTGAGCTAAGCTCCCGTTCTCCCGCACTCAATTGAGCGCAAGTGAGAGTATAATAGAAAGCGGATAGGTTGTCAACTGCTTTGAATCATAAAATTCTGGTTGATCAATTGAAAACTTTAATTCCCGGAGGGGCAGGAAATAAAGGTTACAAAATATGGCTGGGCGATAAGTACAACAAAGGCTGAATTTGCTACACTGGGATTATTCTTCTCTGGGCCTGACTTGGAAAGGAGGATCACCAGATGGCCCACTTCAAGCATTTGTCCTTGTCCGACCGAATCAAGATCCAGTCCCTGCTATCCGGCGGCCAAAGCCTGGCCGTCATAGCGACTACTCTGAAGCGCGACCGGCGCACCGTCGCGCGTGAGATTCTAGTCAACCGCACCTTTGTGTATCGTGGCGTCAGCGGGCGAAAAGAGAACAACTGCGCCAAACTGAAGACTTGCCGGCGCAAAGAGCTCTGTGCCCAGTGTTTCAGTCACCGCGGCCTTTGCTCGCTCTGTGGTCGCTGCAACGAGGTCTGTCCTGACTACGAGGCAGCTCACTGCATACGGCTCGAACACTCACCCTTCTGTTGCAACGGCTGTAAGTCCAATCATAACTGCACGCTGAAACGCTACTGCTACGACGCTGAAAAGGCACATGTCAAAGCCAGGGAGAGACTTCATGACGTTCGTTCTGGCTTATCTTTGACCGAAGCTGAACTCGAACACACGGATCAGCTGGTGTCGCCTTTGATCCGTCAGGGCCAATCCATCCACCACATCTATTTTGGCCACAAAGACAATCTCTTCTGCTCCGAAAAAACCCTCTACACACTCATTGACCACGGTCTTCTGTCGGTCAGAAACCTCGATTTATCGCGAAAACCACAGCGTAAACTGCCTCGCCGCAAACGGGAATTCAAGGTCGACCGAGCCTGCCGCAAAAACCGCACCTTTGAGGATTACCAGGTTTTCCTGGCCGATCACCCCGATGCGGTCGCCTCCCAGATGGACAGCGTTCTGCCCTGCCAGAATGGTCACAAAGTCCTGTTGACCCTCTTTTGGCCCCAAGCCCAGTTCCTGCTTGCTTTCTTGCGCGATTTCAACACAGCCCATTCCGTGACCGCGGTGTTCGACCAGCTCGATTCGATTCTCGGCAGAGAAACCTTCCACAAGCTCTTCCCGCTGGTCCTGACCGACAATGGTTCCGAATTTTCAAACCCTGCCGCACTTGAGCAAGACAGCCGAACCCGCATCTTTTACTGCGACCCGATGCAGACCAACCAGAAATCTCAGATTGAACGCGCTCATGAATTCATCCGTATGGTCCTGCCCAAGGGCTCGTCCTTCGACAACCTCTCTCAGTCCGACTGTCAGCTGCTTTGCTCGCACATGAACAGCTACCGCCGCGACAGTCTCCAGGGTAAATCTCCTTATGACGCCTTCGCCTGGCTCTACGGTGAAGAGATCCTGAATTTGCTTGGTGTAGCGAAAATAAATGCAGACGAGGTGACACTAACACCTCGTCTGCTCAAGCAGCTGCACTAAGCGGTTGCAACCGGCCCAGAGAAGTGATTCCAACCACCCCGTAAACTCGATCAGGCGTTAAGATTTACAAAAACACCGACGTCTGCTTGAGCTGTATTCAGGTTGCTCATTTCTCTGCTCTGTACATCTAGAATAGCACTTTTTGTGCATCTTGGCTGCCCTTTCTTAGCTGTTTTCAGGCACCCCTGGCTGTATTTTCCAATTTTAAGGAATTAACCTTTACAAACGGGCGGTAAACTTTTCAGTTAACCTAAAATTCTGGTTTTCCGCCTTATTTCTTTCATTTGATTTTCTTAAGATTTCAGGATGCTGAAATCCTCTCTGATTCATAAAATTCCGAACAGTTTTCGAGCGTTGTCGGTTGTCTGCCTGGCAACCGTCTGAACTTCACTTTTCCAAAGTTCGGCGATTCTGGCCGCGATCAGGGGCAAACGGGACGGTTCGTTGCGTTTGCCGCGATACGGTTCCGGTGTGAGATACGGACTGTCTGTCTCCAGCAAAAGGCGATCACGCGGGCACATCCGGACAACATCCAGTGCCCGACGGGCGTTCTTGAAGGTCACGGGGCCGTCAAATCCCAGATAAAATCCCAGGTCAAGCAGCGTTTCAGCAGTCTCAGGACTGCCGGAAAAACAATGGACCACACCGGGTTCGCTCTTACGCATCAACCCGTCCCGGCTGGCGGTCTGCAGCAATGTTAGACAGTCAGCCGTTGCCTCCCGCAAATGAATGATCAGAGGCAGATCATGACGGGCCGCAAGCTCGATCTGAGCGCGAAAGACCGACTGCTGCAGCGGCCGCGGCGATAAATCATAATGATAATCCAGCCCGATTTCTCCGATGGCAACCAGTTTCCCTTCCGGCGCGGCCTGGATCAGCGCCTCAAGTGCGGACTCGGTGTCCCCGCTGAAATATTTCGCCTCATGCGGATGAACACCGATCGAGCAAAACAGACGGTCATCAGCCGCTGCCATTGCGAGTGCCCGCCTGGAATCATCCAGGTCTGAGCCCGGCAGAATAACATGGGTGACCGACTGCTCTCCGGCACGATCCAGCACCTCACGCCAGTCGTCTTTGAATTCCTCAGATTGCAGATGGGCATGGGTATCGATCAGCATCTCAACTGACCTCAGATCCGCTGGCGACGACCTGATCGACGGTCAGCAGTCGATAGCCGCCGTCTTCTGTCTCCGCGCACAGCAGCATGCCGTTCGACTCAACCCCGCGGATGGCCCGCGGCTTGAGATTGGTGACGACGATGACCTGGCGGCCGACCAGTTCTTCCGGTTGATAGGAAGCGGCGATACCAGACACAATCTGGCGCGTCTCTGTGCCCATATCGACCTGTGAACAGAGCAGACGATCTGATTTTTTCACTCGTTCACAAGCTTTGATCGTCCCGACCCGCAGGCTGACTTTACTGAAATCATCAAACTCAATCAGAGGCAGTGTATCCTCGGATTCACCGGTTTGCGTTTCAGCCGGGTTTTCATCCTCCACGGTCAGCATCGCGTTGAGCTTCTCGATTTCCTTCTCCAGATCCAACCGGGGAAAAATCGGTGGGGTCTTGCGTACGCCGCGGCTTTGGTAAAGGCCGAAGGTCCGGCTGGATTCCCAGGTCCGCAGCGACGGATCGTCAAGTCCCAGCGCGTCCCAGATGCGTTCCGGCGTGCGGGTCATGAACGGTTGAATCAAAATGGAGACGATACGGATCGCTTCGGCCAGGTTATACAGGACCATGGCAAGGCGGCCGCTCTGCTCTTCCGATCGGGCCAGAATCCAGGGAGCTGTTTCGTCAATGTACTTATTGCTGCGGCCGATGACTTTCCATATTTCACTCAGCGCCTGGCTGAACTGGAGATGCTCCATCGCCTGTTCAACCTGTTCCGGCAGCGCGCGGCACAGGGCAATCAATTCATCGTCAAAGTCTCCTGATACGCGCTGCTCCGGCAGGCCCTCCGGAAAATATTTGTCAATCATCGCGACGGTCCGGCTGACCAGATTGCCCAGATCATTGGCCAGGTCGGAATTGATCCGGGATATGAGTGCTTCATTGGAAAAATTCCCGTCAGATCCGAAGGGCACCTCACGCAACAGGAAATAGCGGATCGCGTCCACGCCATATTCATGGCAGAGAACGACCGGATCGATAACATTGCCCTTTGACTTGGACATCTTGCCATCTTTGAACAGCAGCCAGCCATGTCCGAAGACCTGCTTCGGCAGCGGCAGATCCAGGGCCATCAGCATCGCCGGCCAGATGATCGTATGAAAACGGACAATCTCTTTGCCGACCAGTTGTACATCCGCCGGCCAGTACCGTTCGAAGTCGGCCGGGTCATGCGGATAGCCCAGGGCGGTTATATAATTGGACAGCGCGTCAATCCAGACATACACGACATGCTTGGGATCAAACGGTACCGGAATACCCCAGTCGAAGGTTGTGCGCGAGACACACAGATCCTCCAATCCAGGCCTGAGGAAATTGTTGAGCATCTCATTGGCCCGGCTGGGTGGCTGAATGAAGTCAGGCTGACGCTCGAACAGGTCAATCAGACGCTGCTGAAATCTCGACAGCCGGAAAAAGTAACTTTCTTCACGCGTTTTTTCGACCGGCCGGCCGCAGTCCGGGCAATTGCCCTGCTCAAGCTGGGTTTCCGTCCAGAAAGATTCACACGGCGTGCAGTACCAGCCTTCATACTCGCTTTTATAGATATCGCCCTGGTCATAGAGTTTTTGAAAAATATACTGGATAGCTTTTTCATGCTGCTCGTCCGTGGTCCGGATGAAGCGGTCATAGGAGATATCCAGTAGTTTCCACAGATCACGGATGCCGCTGACGATATGGTCGACATACGCCTTCGGTGTGACGTTTTCTGAGGCCGCTTTGCGCTGGATTTTCTGGCCATGTTCATCCGTTCCGGTCAGGAACTGGACATCAAAGCCGCGAAACCGCTTATAGCGCGCCATCGCGTCGGCCGCGACCGTTGTATAGGAATGACCGATATGTAGATTCCCACTGGGATAATAGATCGGTGTCGTAATGTAATATGTCTTCTTCATGCCGCAACCCCCTGATGGTTTTCATCAAGGCAGATCGCCGTTCCAACAGGCGCTGCCCGGTAAACCTTCCTGACATTATACAGAATTCGCGCGATAATGTGAACCTGGCCTGCATCACAGGGCTTGACAAATCATTCGGCGATGACATAAAATAATCGAGCCATGGGGCATTAGCGCAGCTGGGAGCGCATCACACTGGCAGTGTGGGGGTCACGAGTTCGAGTCTCGTATGCTCCACCAGGCAAAACCACCTTCGTCGTTTTTTCGACAGGGTGGTTTTTATATGTAGAACATCATCTCAAACGCATCATGGTCAGTGGAACTTCGCATCAGGTCAGCCAGTGTGATCTCCGACAGATGGTGGTGTATCTTCTCATTGAGCGGCTGCCAGACATGATCTGTCAGACAGCGGCGCATACCGGTCATCTCTGTCGGCTGTTCATCAAATGAGACAATCCGGGTATCTCCCTCCAATATGGTCATGACATCAGCGACTGAAATATCCGCTGGCGGGCGATTCAACTGATACCCTCCCTGTGCGCCTTTGACGCTGCGGACAATGCCTGATTTACGCAGCATCGCGAATTCCTGCTCAAGATATTTCAGTGAGATTTCCTGCCGCTCAGCAATCTGATGCAGCGGCACATGGCTGGTTCCTGACTGCTCAGCCAGATCGATCAGGGCCCGAAGCCCGTATCGGCATTTCGTCGATATTTTCATCTCAGTTTACCTCGTATGCGGCCGGATCAGATGGAAAAATCAATCTGCTCTTCATAACGGCCTTCGTGATAACGGGTGGCCAGCATGGCCAGTGTCAGCTGATCCGTCTGCCGGACCATCACTTCACCCATTGCCTGCCAGACAGGGCGGGTGCGGCAGGCCGCGCTGCGATGGCAGGCCTGATCTTTCTCAAGGCAGCGGACTGGTGCCAGATCACCCTCGGCCGCCTGCAGCACATCCAAAACACTGATCTGGTCGGCAGACTGTGCCAGGCAGTAGCCGCCCTGCTTGCCGCGAATGCTTCGAATCAGCCCGGCCCGTTTCAACCGGGTGAAAATCTGCTCGAGATATCGATCGGAAAGGCCGGTCCGTGCACTGATCTCCCGGACACTCAGCCGCTGGTCCGGCGGGCTGAGCGCGAAAACAAACATCGCTTCCAGAGCGTAAACGCCTTTCGTTGACAGGCGCATCGGGGCCTCCTTTCCCGGACGCCGCATTCAAATCAATTGATTAAGCGGTGGCCGGACGGCATATTCTTAGTATTCCTGTATGTTTATA
>RZZF01000021.1 GCA_009929975.1 Clostridia bacterium | reverse complement strand
GGAATATCTTGTCGCACTAATCGAGGTTACCAGTGAGAATTGCTTTGGGGAGATAGGGCAACCCTTTTCTCAGAAGATCAAATTGGGCTGCGATCCATCGTCTGCGCTGGTGGTAGTAACCAGTAGAGGTTGATGTTTTCTGATCATAGACATAAAGTTCAGGCAAGTAATCAATAAATATCTCCTCTTTCAGCAAAAGCAATTCCAGTTCCTTGTCTTCTCCAGCAGTACTCACCTTAGGAATGGAGCGGGCAAACCATTCGTAATCAAAAGCCATTCCGGAGCCAATGAGTGCTGACGACAATCCAAAAAGTACATGTCCTGCCCGAAAGATTGCATTGTTGATCTCTTCACTCACGGAATCCAGTAGGGCCACTTCTGCATCTCCTCCTATAGTGGTTCGGTGAGCCTGAACAGCATGGATACCGAAATCGTATGCATCGTTCATTTTACTCAGAAAATCAGGCTGTGTATGATTATCAGCATCCAGTATTGCCACGATATCGAAGCTGCCGTTACCAATGCCCGGGCGTTCCTTCGTCTGCGGCAGCATACCACGTTCAGTCAATTCCTCTGGTCCTTTGTCGACGGACAGCCACAGATCAGCCAATGGCAGGATATGCGGCAGGTTCCGACTGCCACTGAGGCATCTCGGGCGATGAGCCAGGCATTGAAACAACAGGGATTTGTCTTTGCCGGCCCGGTCATCTGCTATGCCTTCATGCAGTCAGCCGGGCTGGTCTGGGACCACCTCGCGGATTGTCCGCGCTGGTCCTGGTGCCGGTCCGTTGATTACCGGAAACTCTGGCCGGACTCAGCCAGACGAGAATAGATCATGAATGAGCCGGCCAGACCGCCGGTCAGAAGGAGGAACTCATGTCAGTCAGAATATGGGCGCACCGCGGAGCGAGTCAATTGGCCGCGGAAAACACGATGGCCGCCTTTGACCTGGCCGTCCGGCTGGGTGCGGATGGCATCGAGCTGGATGTCATGCGGACAGCAGATGGTGTGCTCGTCGTCACGCATGACGAGAATTGCCAGCGGGTCACCGGCCAATCAGGCGATATTCGGCGAATGACCTTCACTGAACTGCGTCGTCTGAATTTCGCCGCGCATCGGCCGGAGCATGAGCCGCAGGTCATCCCGACGCTGGATGATGTTCTGGATTTGCTTGCGCCGACCGGCCTCGAACTGAACATCGAGCTGAAAAACAGCCTTTATTTTGATCCCGGCCTGGAAGACGCCGTGATTCAGCGGGTCCGGCAGAAAAAAATGAATGACCGGGTTATTCTCTCCTCATTCAACCACTATTCCATGCAGACCGCCGCCCGGTTGGATCCGGAAATTCGCTGCGCGATTCTGTACAGCTGCGAGCTGGTTGACGCAGCCGGCTATGCGGGAAGGCTGGGCGCGAAGGCGATTCACCCGATGTATGCCGGTCTGCAGGTCCCCGACCTGATCGGCTCGTGCCATGAAGCCGGCATCGCCGTGAATACCTGGACGGTCAATATCCCGGATCATATCAGGATGGTCTTGAAATCCGGTGCTGACGCCATCATCACCGATGTACCGGATCTCGCACTCTCATTACGTGATCAGCAGAACCCGTCAGTTGTGGAGGTATGAACCATGAAGCTTGATTACAAAAAAACGTTTCTCATTGGATTCGGTTTTTTCGCCAGTTCCCTGGCCTGGAGCATCTACAACAGTTTTGTTCCCCTGATGCTCGAGGAGCGCTTTCTGGCCAGCACGGCCATCATCGGCTTCATCATGACGATTGACAACATTTTCGGCGTCATCTTCCAGCCGCTTTTCGGACAGCTGAGTGACCGGACGCGGACACGCTTCGGACGGCGGATGCCGTATATCATGCTCGGCATCCCGACCAGCGCGGCCGCGTTCATCTTCATCCCCCGCATGCCGACGCTGTTTGCCATGATGGCAGTCATCATCGCCTTCAATCTGATCATGTCGTTCTGGCGCTCCCCGGTGGTCGCCCTGATGCCCGATCTGACACCATCACCCCTGCGCAGCAAGGCAAATGGCATCATCAACCTGATGGGTGGGGTCGGCAGTATCATCGCGTTTTTTGTCGGCGGACTTCTGGCCAAGGCCGGCGGCTACAACGCGCCGTTCCTGATGGGTGCCGCCGTCATGCTGGCAGCGCTGATCATTCTCTTCACGTTCATCAAGGAGCCTGACAGCCGAAAGCTGGGGCGACAGCTGGATACAGCCAATCAGATGCTCAGCCGGGACGACACGGCTCAAACCGGGACGAAAGCGGACCTGAGTGTTCACCGCCATCTGAGCCGGCCGGAGAAAGTCAGCCTTTTCGCGCTGCTTCTGGCCATCTTTTTCTGGTTCTGCGGTTATAACGCGGTTGAGACTTTCTTTACGCTGTACGCGACACAGACGCTTGGAATCAGCGGTGGGGACGCCGCGATGACATTGACCCTGTTTTCTCTCGCGCTGGTTGCCTTCGCGCTGCCGGCAGGTATCCTGGCCGGCCGCTTCGGCCGCCGGCGGATGATTTTGATCGGGCTGGTCGGTATGATTATCGCCTTCATTCCGATGCTGTTTATCGAGAATCTCTGGATTCTCCGCCTTCTGCTCTTTCTCGGCGGCCTGTGCTGGGCCTGCATCAACATCAACTCGCTTCCCATGGTTGTTGAATTGGCCTCGCATGACCGGATCGGCAGCTATACCGGCTACTATTACTTTTTCTCGTTCAGCGCGGCCATCGTCAGTCCGACTCTGTTCGGGCTGCTCCGCGATCTGACGGATCAATACTCCATCCTGTTCCCCTACTCAATCGCGGCATTCGCGCTTGCTTTCATCTGTATGCTGATGGTTCATCACGGCGAAGCAGAAGCCGAACCGCTGCCGGAGCAGTCAACCGTGTCATGACAGGCAGAATTCCGCCAACTTATTTCCGTTGCGGTTATAAGTTGGACACGGTATCGTGTAGAGAAGTAGAGAAAGGGATACGACCAGTCAGAAAGGAGTCACAGCCATGATCGCCGATGAATCAAGTTTCCGCAGCGGCGGTGATCAGATCCGGACACTCTTCACCCTGATCAGACAACAGGACGGCATCACCCGGCAGCAGTTATCAGACCGGCTGCAGATTCCGGCCACAACACTGAACCGCCTGATCAACCGGCTGATGAATCTCGGACTGATCCAGGAGGCCGGACTGGCGGATTCTTCCGGCGGAAGACGGCCCAGTCTGTATTCGATCGCTGAAACACCGTACCGTCTTCTCGGTCTGGATATTTCCGCTGCCCGCAGTCAGCTGGTCCTGATCAATCTCCGACTCGTCATTCTCGATCAGGTCGACTTGCCCGGACTGGCTGAATTACCGGCAGCAGGTCTCATCGAACAGATTTCTGACGCCATCGGCCGACTTCTCGAGCGCCAGTCGGTTGAGGCGGTACATGTTCTCGGTCTGGGCATCGGCTGGGCGGCCGCGGCGGATCAGGATCCGGACGGTGCTCCCGACCGGCTGCCGGTGTATCTCCGTGACCTGCTCAGCCGGATCACATCATCATGGAATTTTCCCGTCTCAACCGTACGCGGTGCTGATGCCGCGCTGTATGCCGGACTCTGGCTTGACCGCAGTCTGTCCGACCGGCATCTGCTCTATTTCTCGATCGGGAGAAACATCCGGGCCGGCCTGGCCTGGCAGGGGCAGTTTCACCAGACCGGTCTGACAACCGATCAGGTCAACCGGCTGAAGCTCGGCATCAACCGGCAGGGGGGCGCCCGTGAACTGGGACAGATCGCGACCCAGCCAGCGATGCTTGAACGATACCGCCAGCTGAAAAAAGAAGCTTCGTTGTCCTGGCTGGATTTTTGCGGCGCGGCGGGAAAAGGTAAAAAGAAAGCTCTGCAGGTGATGAGAGAAGCCGCCCGGGCAGTCTCGGTCGCGGTCTACAACGCGTCACTGATCACGGCGACGGATGATCTGCTGCTCGGCGGACCGGCGCTGAACGACTCACCGGAGCTGGAAGCGATGATTCGCGGCGAACTGTCAGATCTGATCGAGGATCGTGGCACTCCCCGATTGCTGGATCAGCCGCACCACGATCGTCTGATGGCGGTCGGGGCAGCCGCCTACGCGCTCGAACAGATGATGGATCATCGACTGGGGACTGACTCATGACGCACCTGGCATCGGAAGACCGTCTCAAACCACGTTTTCTGCTCCAGTTATTTCTGGTGTTTTTCCGGATCGGACTCTTTACCTTTGGCGGTGGCTACGCGATGATTCCGTTGATTGAACGCACGATCATCGAGCGGAAGCGATGGCTGGCACAAGATGAACTGCTGGACATCCTGACGATCGCCCAGACCATGCCGGGTCCGATCGCCGTCAATGCCGCCGCCCTCACAGGCCACCGGCTGAGCAGGCGGCGGGGCGCCGTTGTCGCGATGGTCGGCTGTGCGCTGCCATCGGTCCTGGTCATTCTGGTCATTGCCGTCTTCCTGAAGCGTGTTCAAAGCGATCCGACCGTCCAGCATATTTTTCTCGGGGTCCGCGCTGCCGTCACAGCGCTGATCCTCTACGCGGCACTGCGGCTCGGCCGCCGTGCGATCAAGGACTGGCCTTCGCTGCTGATCGCACTGTTCACGGTCATTCTGGTATTTTTCTGTGATGTTCATCCGCTGCTGACGATCATCGGCGGAATTCTTCTCGGCATGAGCCTGCTGCGTCTGGCACCCGCTTTTTCCAGGCGTCAGGTGAATCGGCAAACGGGTCAGGAAGGCGACTCTGAGTCAACGACGAAAGGAGCTGGCTCATGAAGCTTCTGTGGGATCTGATCATCACATTTTTTAAGTTGGGGCTATTCAGTTTCGGTGGCGGCTATGCCATGATCACGCTGATTCAGCGGGAGATCGAACAGCACGGCTGGCTGACCGACAGCCAGTTTGCCGATATCGTTTCTATCGCCGAAATGACGCCGGGTCCTGTCGCCGTCAACGCCGCGACCTATGTCGGTTATGAGACAGCCGGACTGGCCGGCGGGCTGGTCGCTTCCGCGGCCGTCATTCTGCCGTCTTTGCTGCTTGTGCTGAGTGTATCCGGCTTCATTTTCCGCTGGCAGAAACATCGCCTCATGATCATGAGCTTCTACGGGCTGCGTCCTGTCGTGATCGGTCTGATTTTTACCGCTTCACTGGTGATCGGCCGGACGGCTCTTTTGTCCGTTCCGGAGAATGGCAGCTGGCTGAGTCTGCTTCGTTCAAAGCCGTTCCAGGCGGTCAACCCCGTATCTCTGATCATTTTCCTGTTGACACTGGCCGCCTGCCGCTACAGCCGGATTCACCCGCTGCTGATCATCGGCCTGGCCGGCCTGGCCGGCGGTGTACTGTACCAATTGGGCCTGTTCTGACCACAGGCGCTGGAGATCTGGCTGACCTTCAAACGTTCCTGCTGTTTCTCAGCGCCAGCTGCCACCGGGCAGACTGCAGTTGCCACCACAGCAGCCCTCGTCGCCGATGGTCGGGCAGCTGTCACAGCCGCTGCCGCGCTGCTGAATGATATTGACCCTTTTATAAACAGTCACCAGCCGGTCGGAACCGCATGACGGACAAGTCATCGTTCCGCTGACCCGTTCCTCTACGGTCGCCTTGATATTGGACTCGGTCTGGCAGGCTTCACATCTCAGATCATAATATGGCATGGTATTGCTCCTCAGATCATGTACTTTTCCGGCCGCGGCGGTTGACGGACATGGATCAGGGCATTCGCGCCGGATCAGTCCGGACCATGGATTTATTTTTCCAGCGGCCCTTTATATAATACGGGATAACGATCAAAAGGCCAAGCAGCCAGCCGAGCGGGAAACTGAAAAACATATTGTCACGCCCGAAAGCCGCGGCCAGCCAGTAGGCCAGCGGAACGCGGGCCAGCCAGAGGGACGCCATTGAGGCCAGCAGAGGAATGACCGATTCACCGGCGCCCCGCAATGTGCCGTTCAGCAGAAACAAGGCCGCCAGCAGAAAATAGAACGGCACGACCCGGTACAGGTATTGCTCGCCGGCTGCCACCACCGCCTGGTCCTGTGTGAACATCCGCATCAGGGGACCCGCCAGAACGAGGATAAGACCACAAATCAGAACACAGACGATCAGCGACATCCACATGGCCGAGCGCAGGCCGTGTTTAACCCGGTCGATCCGGCCGGCTCCGATGTTCTGTCCGACATAGGTTGTGATCGCGGTGGAAAATGTCAGCATCGGCAGAAAGGCAAAGGAGTCAATTTTGTTGGCCCCGTTAAACCCCGCCATGAAAACAGCCTGATAACTGTTGATCAGACTCTGCATCACCATGGTGCCCAGCGAAAACATCATATTCTGGATACCGGCAGGCAAACCCAGCCGGATGCTGTCGAATAAAATCGCCCGGTCATAGATCAGCCCGTGCCAGCTGAGACGGAACATGCTCTGATGCCGGTTGATATGATACAGGCCAAAGGCGAAGGCAATCACCTGGGAGATGACGGTCGCCCAGGCAACACCGGCGACACCCCAGGAAAAAAATCCGACAAACAGCAGATCGAGCAGAATATTCGTCACGGTCGCGATCGCCAGATACGTGACCGGCGAGCGGCTGTCGCCGAGACCCTGCAGAATCCCGCTGTTGATATTATAGCCAAAACTGGCCAGCGTCCCGATAAAGATGATCTGCATATAGGTCGTTGAAAGCTGCAGGATATCAGCAGGCGTATTGATCAGAACCAGCAGAGGCCGGCTGATCAGAAGTCCGAGCAGGGTCACAGGAAGCGCGACGATAAACATCGAAACGTAAATGGTATCGACCGATTTTTTGACACTGTGCGCGTCACCGGCACCGAAATACTGGGAGATGATGATACTCGCGCCCATCCCGATTCCCATGAACAGCGAGTTGATCAGAAAGATGATCGGAAATGTGGTACCGACCGCAGCCAGGGCGTCGATACCGATCAAGTTGCCGACAACCATACTGTCGACAATATTGTAAAGCTGCTGCAGGATATTGCCAACCAGCAGCGGCAAAGCGAATTTGAGGATCAGACGCCAGGGTGTTCCCTGTGTCATATCCAGCACGGTTCGGCGTGAACGCCCGATCTGGACAGTCTTATCGCCCATGTCAGCCCTCCATGGCGGCAGCCGGTCGTGTCATGCCGATATGCCAGATGCCGTCCTCCAGATAAGGTTCACTGTCTCTGGCAAACCCGCAGGCCGCGTAAAACCGATCCAAATGACGCTGGGCCGACAGGTGGATCGGCTGATCCGGGTACAGCCGCAGGCATTCCCTGACGGCGGCCGACATCAGCTGATAACCAAGTCCGCGCCCACGTTGTTCCGGCGCGACAACAACACGGCCGATCACCGGGGTTTGCGCCAGCGCGCCCGGCGGCAGAATACGGGCACAGGCCGATAACGAATGATCCGCTCCGATCAGCAGAACATGACGAGCCGTCTGGTCATGATCATCACAATCCAGATAGATCGACTGTTGCTCAACTACAAAGACCCGGCTGCGTAATCTCAGCAGCTCATACAGCCGGCCCGGCGATAACTGGTCAAAATCAACATAAGAAACAGACATCATCAATCATCACATCCAGCCGGCAGCCGGCTGGTACCACCTTATGCTCAGTTTACAAAAGGGATTATAGCAGATCCCGGCTGAGTCCGTACTTCGTTTTCAACCGTTCAATCTTTTTCAGCCAGGGGTGGTAAAACAAAAGAAGAAAAACCAGGGTGGAACCGGCATGCAGCAAGTCAACCGGAAGACTGGCCAGATAGACCGTCAAGGCGGCCGGCCAGTTGAATGGCCGGACAAATCCGGCGACCACCCAGACATTGAGCAGGGCACCATAAACAAATGAAATCAGGACACCATAGGCATAAACCGCGACCGGCCGGCGGAACAGCCCCGCCTGCCTCAACCGTCCGGCCAGCCAGCCAGCCAGGCCCCAGGCAAACATCTGCCAGGGGGTCCACGGACCCTGGCCAAGCAGGAGGTTGGAGGCCAATGCCGTCAGCGAGCCGGTCAGGAACCCGGCCTGCGGCCCAAGCGCGATACCGCTGATGATCACGATCGCTGTCACAGGCTGAATATTCGGCAGAACCGTCAGCAGCGTACGGCCGATCATCGCAATAACACTCAACACGACAATCGGCACCATATCACGCGGCCGCGGCCTGCGCTGCTCAAACCGGGCAAAAAACGGCAGCATCGCCAGCGCGAGGACGAGAAAACTGATCAGGGCGGTCTGCTCAACCTGCCGGATCACCGCCAGAACCAGAAGCAGTGGAGCACCAAGCAATGCGACGGGCTCGGCCCAGATAAGCAGTCGGTTCAGACGATCTGGCATTGGCTGATCACATCCTCACGCGTAATGGCAGAATCAAGCAGACCCCGGCTGATCCGGCTGGCCGCTGTCGTATAGAAGGTGTTGCCGCTGAAAAAAGACCGGGTCGGTTCCACACAGGTCACCTCACCGTTGAAGATCATCGCACAGGTATGCGCATGTGCGGCCGCGAACTCCAGATCATGCGTCACGATGACCACCGCGACGCCCTGGGCTGATTGAGCGGTCAGAATTTCAGCCAGATCATTGCGCGTTCTGATATCAAGGCCTTTGGTCGGTTCATCAAGCAAAAAGATGTCCGGCTGTGTCAGGAGCAGCATGCCGAGCGCGGCTTTCTGCTGTTCACCGCCGCTCAGGTCAAGCGGATGGTGATCAAGAAGGGACTCAAGCCCCAGAGTGGCTGCCAGATCGAGCACCTCCTGCTGCGACCGGCCGGATGGTTCAGCGAAAAGCGCCAGATCCTGGCGCAGCGTATCAGAAACGAAAAGGGCGCGCGGATCCTGCGGCAGCAGCGCGATCTTCAGTTGGCGATCACGGGTTTGCCTCACCTGTCCGCGCTGAGGACGGAGCAATCCGGCCAGCGCGTGCAGGGCGGTGGATTTACCGCTGCCATTCCCGCCGACAATCGCCAGGACCCGGCCCGCCTTGATATCGAGTGAGAATCCCCGCAGAGCAAACGCGTCATCTGGTTGATAACGATACCAGAGATCACGGGCGCGAAGCAGGATCGCCGGCCCGGAATCGGCTGATCGCGGTGCCACTGCCTGTTCCGCGGTGTCTTGCATGGATATGTGATCTGTCTGATTCCGGTCAGTCATCCGCTGATTCAGATAGTCTTGCAGCCAGACACGACCCTCACCAACGGTCAGGGGGACCGGTCCGACATGAGTCGGAGCCAGTGTCTGGACAATCTGAACCGCAGTCGGCAGAGCCTCGACTCCGACCGGGCTCAGCGCGGTCATCGCCTGTTCAACAAAAGCCTGCGGCGGGCCGGCAAAACTGATCCGGCCGGAATCCATGCAGACAATCTGATCGGCCATGGAAAAAATGTCTTCAAGCACATGCTCGGTGATGACAATCGTCGTCCCCAGTTCATGATGAATACGCCGGAGAACGTCGAGGAACTCGCGGGTCGCGATCGGATCGAGCTGGGCGACGGGCTCGTCGAGGATGATCATCCTCGGCTGCATCGCTGTGACTGCCGCCAGGTTGAGGATCTGCTTCTGGCCGCCTGACAGTGCCAGGACCGATCGTTCAAACCAGCTGTTGATACCAAAGAAATGAGCGATCTCAGCCACACGTCGGCGAATCATATTCACCGGAAGACCCATATTCTCAAGACCGAATGCCAGTTCATGCCAGACGGTGTCCGTTACGATCTGATGGTCAGGGTCCTGCATGACAAACCCGATGTCGCCGGCCCGCGACTGCGGCGGTCCCTCCAGCAGCTCATGATCCCGGAAGAAAATACGGCCTGAGGTCTGCCCGTAAGGGGCGATTTCGCGTTTCATACTGCGCACCAGTGTGGTTTTGCCACAGCCGGACGGTCCGCAGACCACCGTCAGTTCTGCGGGCCGGATCAGCAGATTGATATCACGAAGAGCCGGTGTTTCCTGCCCTGGATAGGTAAAGGTAAACTGTTCAAGCGTCATCATTTCCATCGGATGGCCTCCCAGGCCTCAAGTATCAGCGGCAGGCCAAGCAGCACGGCATGGACCGGATACAGCGCGAGTTGCGGCCAGGCGGTCAGATCACCGTCCAGCCGCGGATAATACTGGAAAACATGCAGCCAGACACCCCGGACATCGGCCAGCAGCAGCAGCAGCAGACAGACGGCCATTACGGTATCACGCGTATGCCAGCTGAAAATCTGGTACGACGTGCGCCGGCCCGTACCGTAGCCACGTGCCCGCATGGTGTCAGCGGTCTCAATGCTGTCCTCCATTGTCCAGCTCATCAGAATTGAAATCGCGGCAGCCTGCCGCTTCAGGCGCTGCCGCACACCTGAAACCTGTGGCAGAGCGGCTTTTCGCGCATAACTGATCTGAAGCGCTTTGCTGCGGGTCACCGGCAGCAGGCGGAAAATCATTGAAAGCATCAGGGCCAGTGTCGGAAACACACGGCCGAACAGATACATGAATTTTTCCTGGTTGATCAACTTCTGCCAACAGGCGAACCACAACAGAACCGCCAGCAGCATCGCCCCGGCTGCCAGGCCGTAAAAAATCGCTTCACGGGTCACCGAAAAGCGACCCAGATAAAACAGGATCGTCGCGCCGCCGCTGCTGAACAGCGGATTAACCAGGGCGATCATCAGAGCCGGAATCGCCGCGAACAAGAGGATCTTGCGGAAATGCTGCCACCCGATCAGATACCTGCCGTAGATAACTGCTGTCACCACACTGATGGCCAGATAGACCGGCTGCAGTGTTGACATGGTCAGGCCAAGCACGCTGACAGCATACAGCAGGATGACCGCCGGGTGATACAGATGAAAAACATGTCGTATCCGCTGGGTCATGATAAATCAGATCCCGAATCCATGGTGTAATGCCATTCGATGTGGTCACCCGCCTCTACTTTGACGGTTCCCGATCCCACCATGATAATCTCCCCATTCACGCTGAACATCCAACCGCTGCGTCCGTCCACCGCGGCAAGACCGCCGATCGAGACGATGAATTTCATGCTGCCGCTGCCCTGGCTGCTGACCGCGAGTTTCTGCTCACGGGCGGCTCGTTCCAGCAGCTGTGCGACCGTCTCATCCTCAACCCAGTCAAGTTCAACCGGTGCAAGCATAACACCGTCTTCGGGCAGGCCGGCCAGGCCCGCGTCAGTGGCGATCCGGCAATAGACGGCCAGACTGACGGTGTCACCGGATGTGCCTGGCGGCGAACCAGTGTCGGCCGCGCAGCCGCTCAGCAGGCTGATCAGAAGAAGCCCGACGGCCAGCCCGGTCCACCACCGTGGTTTTGGCTGAATACCGGGTTTCATCGCTTCGTCCCGTTGGAACGGCGCCGGGTTTTTGCCCTCGAGCTGAATTGGATGAGCAGTCCGATCGCCAGTAGTCCCGCCAGGGTGATCAGAACAATCAGCACATTACGGTTCCAGAGAGGAGTGGCTGCGGGCGCGCTTCCCCGCACAGCGAAAAGGATTCCGGCATCGTTGGAATAGTAAAGTTGTCCGGATTCCGAAGCGCTGAGTGGCATCGTCGCTCCGTTCTGCTCAGCCTCTTGCGGGGTAAACAGGGTCCGGACATCGGCCGTCGTCTGACCGGACTTATCCATCAGCATCAGGAGCGGACTCGGTTTCGCGTTGATCGTAAAATATACCTGGGCGGTATCATTCGAAGCCGCTATGACAGGAGCGGACTGGATACCGGCGGACTCCAGCGGTTCGCCGGACCAGCTGTCAAAGCCCGGAATCCGGACCTGATACGCGACCGACCAGCTGTCGAGATCCACCACGGTCATCCCGCTGCCGCCGGTGAAACCACCGGTTCCCACATAGAGACGCTGCTGCCAGACGGCTGGCGCCGCCGTGACTTGATCGCCCAGATCGAGCTGACGCAGTGTTTCCTCCGCCAGAAGGCCGTTGTCATCCAGATTAACCGCGGCGATCCCGCGATCTGTGCCGAAATACAGAATGCCGTCATTCAGGGAGAGTGTTGATTTGATCGGCAGACCACTATCAAGCTGGTCAATCAGCTGACCGTCATTCCGGTCATAGACGTCGATCCGGCCGACGGTCGATCCGGCGTAGACGGCTTGATCGGAAACCGCGACACCATTCCAGTAATAGGCCTGTGTCTCGTCGCCAGCCATAAACAGCCAGTCAGCGTCGGTTTCTGCCGCTTGATTCGTTGAAATCGCCGCGATTACACCGGGCAGAACACTGTAGGCGGTATAATCGTAGGCGCTGAGCGGCAGGTACAGGATGTCGTCATAC
>RZZF01000285.1 GCA_009929975.1 Clostridia bacterium | reverse complement strand
GCGCAGAGACCACCTGACCGCCGATCAGATCGTCATCGACAAGCTGAAAGCGTACGAGAATGTTGATTATCTGTTTGAACATATTGTGACTGAGATTCGCGGTGATCAACATGTCAGCAGTGTGATGGTCCAGAATCGCCAGACCGGGGATGTCCATGAGATGATGACCGATGGGATTTTTGTTCAGATCGGTTTGATTCCCAACAGCGCGTTCGCAAAAAATGTACTGGACATGAATGAGTACAATGAGATCGTCATCGATGAATCCTGCCGCACAAGCGAGCCGGGAATATTTGCCGCCGGAGATGTGACGACGACGCGTTACAAGCAGATCATCATCGCCAGCGGCGAAGGCGCGACCGCTGCTCTGTCAGCTGCGGACTTCTTGCTGAATCAACCGTCCTGAAACGGGAACCAGCGATACGGAAATATCGTAATATTGTCTTATAATTAAATAAGATAATGATTGATAAATTTGATTAACACAATCATATCAACGGTTTTAATAAATAATTAATAATACGGAGGATTAGAATATGGCTTTATTTGATGATAACATTCAAAAACAACTGAAAGAAATTCTTGACCAGATGGTTGGAGATGTCACCTTATTGTTCTTTACACAGGAGATTGAGTGCCAGACATGTAAAGACACCCATGATTTCGTCAACGAAATTGCCGGTCTCAATGATAAGCTGAACGTCAAAACGTACAATTTTGTCAATGATAAAGAAAAAGCAGAAGCATATGGCGTTGATAAGGTCCCGGCCATCGTTCTGCTTGATAAGGACGGCCAGGATACCCGTATGAAATATTACGGTATCCCCGGCGGCTACGAAATCAATTCATTCCTGGCCGGTATTCTGATGGCATCCGGCCGCGATGAACAGATTCCCGCCGAGCTGAAAAAACGGATTGCTGCGATTGACAAGCCCGTCCATATCCAGGTTTTCGTTTCGCTCGGTTGCCCGCACTGCCCCAACGCGGTGATGACAGCGCATCTGCTGGCCCTGGAAAACGAAAATGTCAAAGCAGACATGGTGGAAACCAGCACATTTACCCACCTGGCTGTCCGCTATAATGTCAGCAGTGTTCCGAAGATCGTGATCAATGAAGAGCATGATTTTGTTGGTGCGCAGCCCCTGCCCCATTTTCTTGATGTCATCGAAAAAGCCTAACCTGTCCCTCGGCACCACATGATCCGGAGGAGAAATGAATCAAAGGGCATCCGTGAAAACGGATGCCCTTTGTGCTGTCGAATGAAGGAGACGGACGTCAGTTCAGATTCATCAACTGACGCGTATTGCTGCCGAGGATCCGGCATCCGATCCGCTCAGCTTCAGTGATGTCGTAATAACCGCTGGCCACCTGTTCTGCCAGTGCCGCGGCCAGACAATGGCGGACAGCCAACAGCGCGCCATAACTTTCTTCGCTGGTCCATGTGTCGCAGCCCCAGACAATCCGTCTGGCATCTGAGACCTCTGTCGCTTCCCTGATGAACTGAATGGCCCTTGCCGGAGAAATGATCGGCAGCCAGCACAGGTCGATGTAGACATTCTGGTACACATGGGCCAGTGCCAGAATATCGTCTGTCCAGGGGAATGACCCGTGAAACAGATCAAACCTGACATTCTGATGCCGGCTGATCAGGGGACGCAGATTCATCGCGGCCGTTCCGTCCAGCTGACCCAGGCCCGTGTGGATCTGTACCGGCAGCCGTAAATCAGCCGCGATGGACATCAACTCATCCATCAGAAGATCGTGGAATGCCCGGACGTCCTGCAAAGCTGCATCGGTTTGTCCAAAAGCCCGTTCAGCTTTTGTCCGGTCAGGCGGCAGAAACAGCAAGTCGCGCTCATATGCCATCGCGACCTTGATCGCCACAGCATGATGTGAATCACGCGCCTGCGTGATCGTCAGCCGGATGGCAGCCAGATACTCATCCAGCGACAGATCTGACGAAAGGCCCAGTACGTCATAAGGGCTGACACCGTCGTGATCACGTGCGCCGCGGTCATAGCCGCTGAAGAAAGCGTCGCATCGAAACGTCGGATGGAAGATTTCCGGATGTCCGTTGTCGGATCCGGGATCACGGTACTGATCAAGAATCACGGCCTGATAGCGGCAGCGATCACGCAGTAAATCAAGGTGATGTGTTTCTGTTTCATGCGCCAGCCGGATCGCCCGGTCGTAATCCTCCCAACTGTCCGCATTCAGCGGATGTTCCTGCGGGTACAGCGCTTCAATCGCCTGGAACAGCCAGAAAGAATAGCTGTTGCAGCGAAAATCATCAAAAAATCGGCGGCGCGCTTCACGATCATGAACGTCAGAAAGCGAAGCCATCCAGCCGACATAGGACTGCTGCAGCAGCCGGGACAGAGTCAGTGATTGCATCTCCTGATCCGGCAGATGATGGCAGTGGGTATTATAGACAGGCACTGTCTGCCAGTTCTCCAGCAAACGGTGCCGGATCATGTCAAGCGGCATGGAAAACCCTCCCGGCTGGTTTGGCGGTTCAGTTTTTTGAACCGTCGTGATGGATGGATCATGTTCATTGTATCAGGGATCCCGTCAGGCGTTAAGTCTGGCTCCTGTGCTATAATCACGATGCATCGGACAAGCTGAATCGTCCGTGAT
>RZZF01000284.1 GCA_009929975.1 Clostridia bacterium | reverse complement strand
CTCACTGCGTGTTCTCGACGGTGCGGTTACGCTGTTCTGTGCCAAGGGAGGCGTTGAGCCGCAGACGGAAACCGTCTGGCGTCAGGCCGACCATTACCATGTTCCGCGTATTGCCTATGTAAACAAAATGGATATACTCGGCGCTGATTTTTATCGCGCCGTACAGATGATGAAGGATCGGCTGAAGGCAAATGCCGTTCCGATTCAGCTCCCGATCGGCCAGGAGGATGCTTTCCTCGGACTGATCGATCTGATGACGATGAAAGCTGTGATCTACGGCGATGATCTGGGTGTTGATATTCAGGAAACTGATATTCCTGAAGAGTATCAGGCCAAGGCTCAGGAGTGGCGCGACCGGATGGTCGAGGCCATCGCTGAGACGGATGAGGAACTGACCATCAAGTATCTGGAAGGTGAAGCAATCGGGATCGATGACCTGAAAGCGGCTTTGCGCCGTTCGGTTCTCGCCTGTGAGATCACTCCGGTTTGCTGTGGTACATCCTATCGCAACAAGGGCGTTCAACGCCTGCTGGATGCGGTCGTTGACTATATGCCGTCACCGGTGGATGTTCCGCCGATCACGGGTATCGACAGCAACACGGAAGAGGAAGACAGCCGGCCGGCTGATGATGACGGCCCGTTTTCGGCCCTCGCCTTCAAGATCATGACCGACCCATTTGTGGGCAAGCTCTGCTTTTTCCGGGTTTATTCCGGTACACTGCAGTCCGGGTCCTACACCTATAACGCAACCAAGGGCAAGCGAGAACGGATCGGCCGTATCCTGCAGATGCACGCCAACCATCGTGCGGAAATTCCAACCGTGTATTCCGGTGATATCGCCGCCGCGGTCGGTTTAAAAGACACGACGACCGGTGACACACTCTGCGATGAGAACCATCCGATCATTCTTGAGTCCATGGATTTCCCCGAGCCGGTTATTTCGGTCGCGATTGAACCGAAATCAAAGGCCAGCCAGGACAAAATGATGATCGCGCTGACCAAGCTGTCCGAGGAAGATCCGACATTCCGGACCACCTCGGATCCCGACACCGGACAGACAATCATTTCCGGTATGGGTGAGCTGCATCTCGATATCATCGTCGACCGTCTGTTCCGTGAGTTCAAGGTCGAGGCCAATGTCGGTGCGCCGCAGGTCGCGTATAAGGAAACCATTCGCAAAGCGGTCCGAGCCGAAGGCCGGTTTATCCGCCAGTCCGGCGGCCGCGGCCAGTATGGCCACTGCGTGCTTGAGGTTGAGCCGATGGAAGCCGGCAGCGGTTATGAGTTCGTCAACAAGATCGTCGGCGGTACAGTTCCGAAGGAATATATCGCTCCGATCGATGCCGGTATCCAGGAGGCCATGAATAATGGTGTGCTTGGCGGCTATAATGTTGTTGATGTCCGAGTTACCCTGGTTGACGGTTCATATCATGATGTCGACTCCTCGGAAATGGCGTTCAAGATCGCCGGTTCCATGGGATTCAAAGAAGCCTGTCGCAAGGCGGATCCGGTTCTGCTCGAGCCGATCATGAAAGTCGATGTCCTGGTGCCTGAAGATTATCTTGGTGATGTCATGGGCGATCTCAGCTCACGGCGTGGCCGGATTGAAGGCATGGAGGAGCGTAGCGGTGTCATGGCGGTCGGGGCTTTCGTCCCGCTGTCACAGATGTTCGGATACGCGACCGTCCTGCGCTCAAGAACACAGGGCAGAGGAACCTTTGTCATGCAGATCAGCCACTTCGAGGAAGTACCGAAGAGTATTGCG
Organism: Clostridia bacterium; assembly: GCA_009929975.1. Taxonomy (GTDB): domain Bacteria; phylum Bacillota; class Clostridia; order Saccharofermentanales; family UBA5734; genus SLHU01. Next base: position 878 of record RZZF01000284.1, on the reverse strand, counting down.
GAAACAATTCTGAAATAACGCTGGAAAAAAGCCAGCAAAGGCCGCCATACATTGCCAAAAACGATATTTCGTGTAAAATGGTTGTTGACGGTTTATCATCAAAAATATACGAATCAGCATGAGGATGCTGAAAAAAGGAGGATAATCTCAGATGGCAAAGACTAAATTTGAAAGAACAAAGCCACATGTCAACATCGGCACCATTGGCCACGTTGACCATGGTAAGACATCCCTGACGGCTGCGATCACCAAAGTTCTGGCGATGGGTGGTTCTGCCAATTACACCTCATATGCCAATATCGACAAGGCTCCCGAAGAAAGAGCCCGTGGCATCACAATCAACACGTCACACGTTGAGTATCAGACGGACGCCCGCCACTACGCTCACGTTGACTGCCCCGGACATGCCGACTATATCAAGAATATGATCACCGGTGCTGCCCAGATGGACGGCGCGATCCTGGTTGTATCCGCGGCTGACGGCCCGATGCCCCAGACCCGCGAGCATATCCTGCTTGCCCGTCAGGTTGGCGTGCCTTCAATCGTCGTGTTCCTGAACAAGTGCGACATGGCCGATCCGGAACTGATTGAGCTGACCGAGATGGAAGTCCGTGAACTGCTCAACGCCTATGAGTTCCCCGGTGATGACACCCCGGTTATCCAGGGTTCCGCGCTGGTTGCGCTTGAATCTGAAAGCACAGATCCGAACGCTGATGAGTACAAATGCATTCATGAGCTGATGGAAGCGGTTGACAGCTTTATCGCGACCCCGGCCCGTCCGGTTGACCAGCCTTTCGCCATGCCGGTTGAAGACGTCTTCACCATCACCGGCCGCGGTACGGTTGCCACTGGCCGTGTTGAGCGTGGTATCGTCAAAG
>RZZF01000283.1 GCA_009929975.1 Clostridia bacterium | reverse complement strand
CCTCAGCTCGGTCTGCTGCTGATCAGCCTGGTGCTGGTGATCATCGTCAACGCAGCCGAACTGGCCCAGCCCTTCATCGTGCAGATCATCATTGACAAATACCTCAAGCTGGGTCAGATGGCAGAAACTTTGCAACCGATCATTACGCTCAGCCTCTTCTATCTCGGCAGTGTCATGATCGCGTCGATCCTGCAGATTGTGCAGTCCTATCTGATGGCGAAAATGGGCCAGAATACCCTCATGGAAATCCGTCGGCAGGTGTTCCGCCATATCCTCCATATGCCGATGCGGATTCTTGACCGTTATTCTTCCGGCCGGCTCATCACCCGCGCGACCAATGATGTGGAAACTCTGAATGAGCTGTTCGCGGATGTCATTGTCAATCTGTTCAGAGACATTTTCCTGCTGATCGGTATCGCGACGATGATGCTGATCCTCAACTGGCAGATGGCACTGATCGCGTTTGTTACGACACCACTGATCGCGCTGGTGACGGTTCTGATCAGAACGAAGCTGCGGCGCAACTTCATCGTGATGAAGCAGCTGATCGGTCAGATCAACGGGTTTTTCGCTGAGAATATCGCCGGAATGCGGCTGGTCCAGATTTTCAATCGTGAAGCGGCGAAACATCGCGAGTTTGACCAGCTCAATACCGATTACTGTGATAAGACACTGGTGCAGATCCGCCTCAACAGCCTGATGCGGCCGCTGATGGAAGTGATCAACAATCTGGGTATCGTCCTGCTGATCTGGTTTGGTTTGCGCGGCATGACAGGCGGCACTCTGCAGATTGGTGTCCTGTATGCTTTTACTGCCTATATCCGCCGCTTCTTCGAGCCGATCAATGATCTGGCGGAGAAGTACTCGTCCATCCAGTCAGCGGCCGTTTCGGCCGACCGGATTTTTGAATTGCTTGATAAGCGGGATGACCTGGAGGATCTCCAGGCCGGTGACCCGATGCCGCCGCTGCAGGGACGGGTCGAATTCCGGAACGTCTGGTTCGCGTATGAAGAAGAGCAGTGGGTTTTACGTGATGTCTCATTTGTCATGAACCCGGGCGAGAGCGCGGCGATTGTCGGCGCGACCGGCGCGGGAAAATCGACGATCATATCATTGATGCTCCGGTTTTATGATATTCAGAAAGGCAGCATTCTTCTCGATGGCCGGGATATCCGCGAATTCAAAATAGTGGAACTGCGCCGTCAGGTCGCGATCGTGCTGCAGGATGTCTTTCTCTTTTCCGGTTCGATCGCGGAAAATATCCGTCTGGGTGATGAACAGATTGATGATGAACAGGTGGCGGAAGCCTTGAAATTATCGTATGCGGATGAGTTCATCAATCGGCTGTCCAAGCAGATGGCGACCCATGTGACAGAGCGGGGCAGTACATTTTCCGCCGGACAGCGCCAGCTGCTCAGTTTTGCCAGGGCGATCGCCCGCCGTCCGTCCATTTTCATTCTCGATGAGGCTACAGCCAATATCGATACCGAGACTGAGCAGTTGATTCAGCAGTCGATTGCCCAGGTGACCGCACGCTGTACCACCATCATCATCGCGCATCGCCTGTCGACCATCCGCCACAGTGACCAGATTCTGGTCATGGCCGACGGCCGCCTGGTTGAGATTGGTGACCATGACACGCTGCTCAGGCACAATGGGCGATATGCTGAGCTTTACCGCGCCCAGTTTGCCGACTGAGTATTTTTAGCGTTTCAAGCGGCTGCGATCGGCTCAGCTTTGCCGGCTGAACCGTTCCAACTGCTCGATGACTTGATCGCGATCCCGGCAGATTGTCGGGATCTGCTGCCAGCGGCGGTCGGTGTATAGATTGAACGCGTGCAGCAAAGTACTTTCCCTGGCCGTCAGAATGATACCGGGGGAGCGGCTGTTCCAGGCTGTCAGCAGATCACCGTGCAGCAACAGCAGATTCTGCCAGCTGTCTGACTGAAACTGTTCATCATTGATCAGGGCAATGCTCATCTGCGGGTCATTTCGCAGATGGCTGGCCGCTGTCATCAGCAGCTGGCGGAAAAGCGCCACGCTGAGCCGGACCGGCCGGTTGGCCAGCAGGCTGAGAAACTCATCAGCGACCTCAGGCTGCTGCAGCGCGTTTCGAATCGCCGTGCTGGAAAAAACATAACGGGAAGGCTCGGCTTTCCTCCTGATTTGAATCTGGCTGGCCTGCTCGGGCAGCTGGGGATCGGCCTGTGTCATCAAGGCGAAAATCGCCTGCTGGTGGTCTGGTGACAGAAGATCACGCGCGTCTGATTGCGGCAGCAGGAGAACGGATGGCAGGGCCATCTGGGCGAAAACCGGCTTATTTTCGATATCACGGGAGGCCCGGACAATCTGTTTGAGAACCCTGGGGAGCTGGCTGCGGTCATAGGATTCGAGAAGCGGCTGGCATCCGGCCAGGTAGGATTCGTATAAAAGCTTCAGATGCTGAATGGTGATGCTGTCGCGAAACAGCATGGAATGGCGCTGCTTATGCTGAGGATGGGCCATCAGGCCATAGATGGCTGCCTGTTCGGGAATCACATAGAGCGTCAATGGCATGGCAAAAGGCCGGTAGACCGGGGAATAATAGGAGTTTATCCGCTGCTGCAGCTGGAGCGGCAGCCATTCATGGATGATATTGAGCAGGGAGC
>RZZF01000282.1 GCA_009929975.1 Clostridia bacterium | reverse complement strand
CGCGGCCAAAAATTCTTCTGTGTTGACAACCTTGACTTCACCTTCATGGATCAGTGCCTTCAGGTCGCCGGTGACAACACCGGATTCAATCAGTTCCAGCGAAACACGGTCAACCCGGTCGGCAAAGGCAGCCAGGTCAGGCAGATCGTCCAGCTCGGCGCGTTTGCGCAGCGCGCCGGTCCAGGCAAAGAGCGTTGCCATCGGATTCGTCGATGTCTTCTCGCCTTTCAGATGGCGATAGTAATGACGGGTCACGGTTCCATGCGCGGCTTCATATTCGAACGCCCCGTCAGGCGATACGAGCACTGATGTCATCATCGCCAGGCTGCCACAGGCTGACGCGACCATATCGGACATCACATCCCCATCATAATTCTTGCAGGCCCAGACGATTCCGCCTTCCGACCGCATAATCCGGGCTACAGCATCATCGATCAGGGTATAGAAATATTCGATGCCGGCAGCGGTAAAAGCCGCGGCATACTCCGCTTCAAAAATCTCCGCGAAGACATCTTTAAAATGATGATCATAGGTTTTGGAGATCGTGTCTTTTGTCGCGAACCAGAGATCCTGTTTCGTTTCCAGCGCGTAACGGAAACAGGCATGCGCGAAACTGGTGATCGACGCGTCTGTATTATGCATGCCGAGCAGGACGCCGGCTCCATCAAAGTCATGGATCAACTGGCGCTGGCTGCTGCCGTCCGGATAGGTCACCAGCAGTTCGGCCCTGGCCGCACCTTCAATCCGCATCTCTGAATCACGGTAGATATCGCCGTAGGCATGACGGGCGAGCGTTATCGGTTTTTTCCATGTACTGACAAAAGGCTTGATATTGCCGACCAATATCGGCGCGCGGAACACGGTTCCATCGAGAATCGCGCGAATCGTACCGTTCGGGCTTTTCCACATTTCCTTCAAATCATACTCATCCATCCGCTGCCCGTTCGGCGTGATCGTCGCGCATTTGACCGCGACGCCGAGTTCACGGGTCCGGTTCGCCGCATCGACCGTCACCTGGTCATCCGTCGCGTTGCGGTGTTCCAGACAAAGATCGTAATATTCGGATTTCAAATCAATGAACGGGTGGATCACAAGTTCTTTGATCTGCTGCCAGATGATACGGGTCATTTCATCGCCATCCATCTCAACCAGCGGGGTCTTCATTTGAATTTTCGTCATAGTGTCGTCCTCCATCAGTTCTTCAGGCCATTATAGAGAATGCCCGTGCCGGCCGTCAACGGCTTCATCGGCAGGCAAAAGCCCTCCTATGCGGATCATAGCTCATTGACGCAGCTGCCAGCGGTTCGTCTCGCAGGCCATGATGATCAGAATTTCCAGACCGAGCCGTTCCTGGATCTGGCCGGTCTTCACCTGCAGATCTGTTTCATAGCAGCGCCGGTACAGCGCTTCGAGCAGCGGCAGGGACAGGCCGTTGGCCTGCTGGCCCAGCCGCCGGGCGACAAACGGCATGACCTTGAGGGTGGAAGCGATCTGATCCGGCCGTTTCAGTTCAGCCGCGCAGATCAGCTGACGGATATGACGGGCCAGCATGAATGAGATCAGCTGGACCGGTTGTTTCTGGCCGATCAGCGTATCGAGCAGACGCAGTGCCTGTTCGGTGCGGCCGGTCGCCATCGCGTCGGTCAGATCAAATACCGAACCGCGTAAATCCGGCAGCGACAGATCGGCAATCAGCTGCTGACTGATCGTTTTCTCCCGAGTATAGCCGCAGTGGAGAAACAATTTGCTCAGTTCCTGCCACAAAACAGCCATATCACCATCACAGCGGTCAATCAGGCTCTCAGCGGTTCCAGGTGCCAGTTTCAGTTCACGCGAGCGGCATTCCGCCTCAACCCAGGTCTGGAGAAGCGCCGGAGTCTGGCGGCTGATTTCCGCCAGTACGCCATGCTGCTCGATTGCGCTGATCAGCTGGCGCAAACGGCGGTCGACTTTTTCTTCGATCATTACCAGACAGACCGAATCAGACAGCTGGCTGAACAGTTCAATCAGACGACTCTGACGATCCTGCGCGGTTCCGCCTGAATCCTCGTCATCCGCATCATCAGCCGAATTAGCCCGCTTTCGGCCGGTCGAGAACCAGCCGCTGTCCCGGACAATGACCAGCTTGCGCCGGGAAAGAAACGGCGGCGTCTGCACTTCCGCCCGCAGGCGCTCGAATTCAATGCGCCCCGGCTGTCCGTCGCCATGCAGAACAACACGGTCAAGCTCGCGGCTGCCCGGCTCGATCAGCTGCTGGTCAAACGCGCTGATCAGTTTTTCGATCAAGAAGCGCTCGTCACCATAGATGACATAGAGTGACTCATAGCGGCCATCCCTCAGTTGTGTCCGCAGAGCCTGATAATCCAGTGCGGCGTTTTTTCTTGTTCTTGCCATAATCACCTCAATCAGTGAAAATCCGAAACCCTTATAGGTTTTGATTCAGTACAGGCCGAAACCTTCATGTTATCTCAGGGGTCCTGCCGCGGCGGTTCTGCCATCGCGGCCAGGTTCCAGTGATCCCCGCAAACCTGCCAGTGGATCGCGCCATGCCGGTCGGTCCGCCAGACGGTGGTTCCCTGTTCATTCAGCCGGTCGAGCAGCTGCGGCGCGGGATGACCATACCGGTTATACTGCCCCACCGGGATCACGGCCGCTTCTGGTC
>RZZF01000020.1 GCA_009929975.1 Clostridia bacterium | reverse complement strand
ACACATGCGCTGACCGGTATGACAGGCGTTCTTAAGAATCAGTTCGGCGTGATTTCCGGTATCGCCAAGGCAAAGCTCCATGTTCAGTTTCCCAATCTGGAGGATTTCGCCCGGCTGCTGACGGATATCAACCGTCATGTCCGGCCCCGTTTCGCGGTCATGGACGCGATTATCTCCATGGAAGGCAATGGGCCGAAAAACGGACATCCGCGCCAGACCGGCTGGCTGCTGGTGTCAACCGATCTGGTCGCGATCGATACCGCAGCGGCCCTCCTGATCGGACTGGATCCCCGGACCTTGCCGTTTATCCGGATCGCGGCAGCCGGCGGCCTTGGTGAATGCCGGCCGGATCAGATACATGTCACGTTGATCCGGCAGCAGGGCGATTCAATCATTTCCAGCGAGCATCCGCTGCCTGAGATTGCCGATAGACTCGGTGTAAAGGGTTTCAAGCAGGCCGAAACTAGACATTCAACACTCAGCCGGGCAACCCGCATGGCACCGCTGCTCAAGCGGTTTGTTCTCAGCCGTCCGGTGATTGATCCGGACATCTGCACCCGCTGCGGGCTTTGTGAGACCGTCTGCCCGCTGGATCCGAAAGCCGTTCGCCAGATCAAGGCCAGGACCGTCCCGGTTTATCAGTACAGCCGCTGCATTCGCTGCTACTGCTGCCAGGAAACCTGTCCGGCCGGCGCGATCACGGTGCGTCGAACCCTGATCGGACGCTGGTTCAGAACCTGACCGACTCGCTGGAAAGGAGACGATGATGCCGAATCAAATCTTGCCGCGGCTGCTCAAGGAAAAACAGGAAGAAGCACTTAGCCCCTTTGCCATGCACAGCCGTCTCAGCCGGGGCCGCCTGAAGGCCGAGGTGCATTGTGATGTCCGGACGGTCTATGAACGCGATACCGGCCGTATTATCTATTCGCTTGATTTCCGGCGTCTGCGCCATAAGACCCAGGTATTCTTTGATCCTCAGAATGATCATATCTGCACCCGGATGGAACATGTGATCTATGTCAATTACATCGCCAAGACCATCGGGCGTGCCCTCAGTCTCAATACCGATCTGATTGAAGCGATTGCCCTGGGACATGACCTGGGCCACACCCCGTTCGGCCACAGCGGTGAGGCCACCCTGAACCGCTGCCTGGAAGAGAGCGGAACCGGACTGCGTTTCCAGCACGAGCTGCACAGCCTGCGCGTTGTTGACCGCCTGGCGGCACGACCCGGCGGACCGGGCCTGAATCTGACTTTCGAGGTGCGGGACGGCATTGCCAGCCATTGCGGCGAAACGTATGGAGAATTCCTTCTTGTCCCGGACCGGAACAAGGTCGATGATGCCATTGAGCAGACCGCGCTCACGCATGGATTCCCGGTGACCCTTGAAGGCTGTGTGGTGAGAATCGCCGATAAAGTCGCCTATGTCGGCCGTGATATCGAAGATGCCGTCCGGGCCGGACTGATGGAATTTGATGATGTGCCCCGCGCGATTCAATCATCGCTTGGCCGTACCAATGGACAGATCATCAACACCCTGGTCACCGATATCATTGAAAACAGCATCGGGCGGGACCAGATCATGCTCAGCCAGGAACGCGGTGAAAGCATGGAGGAACTGCTGCGTGACAATGTGGAACGCATCTATCGTTCTGATAAAATCGACCGCTATGAAAAAATGGTCAGCAATGTGATTGAAGGACTGTTTGACGCCCTGGTGCAGGCGACCCATGATCCTGAACGTCTTGCTAACAGTGATCACAGGGTCTACCGCGCTTTCTGGCATTATCTGCAGGAACGTGTCTGGCCCGAATCCGATCATGCGCTGCAGCCGGTGATCGACTATATCGCCGGCATGTCCGATTCATATGCCAGCAAATGCTTTGAAGACATCTACTGGTTCTAAACCTGGGAGGTAGCATGGAATCCGCTCATTTTTTCGCGATGATCCATCGCATGCGCTATATCAGGCGCTGGAGTCTGATGCGCAATACCGAAACGGAAAACATTGAGGAGCATTCGCTGCAAGTCGCCGTGATTGCCCATGCCCTGGCCGAAATACGTCGGCTGCCCGGTTTTGAGGAACGGCCCGCTGTCGACAATGCCGATGTCCTCCTGCTGGCGATTTATCATGATGCCAGTGAGATTTTGACCGGGGATCTGCCGACACCGGTCAAGTATTTCAACCCGCGTATCCGCGAGGCTTATCAGGCCGTGGAATCTGTCGCGATCCAGCGTCTGCTCAATATGCTGCCTGAACCGCTGCGGCCGGCCTGGTCTGCCGCCATGTCTCCCGACCTCAGCGACCCCGGCCTGCGCGAAGCGGCGCTTCTCGTCAAAGCGGCGGATAAGCTGACCGCCTATATCAAGTGCATCGAGGAAAAGAAAGCCGGCAATACGGAGTTTCTGCAGGCGGAAGCGGCGACGCAGGCGCTGGTGGAACAACTGGCGGCCGAACTGCCTGAAGTCCGCTATTTTGTCGATCATTTCCTGCCGTCCTACTGGTTGTCGCTGGATGAGCTGCAGTCAGACGGTTCGAATCATCAGCCTCTGCCACAGGAGCCGACATGAGTGAACCACGTTTTCAGGATATCTCTGAACAGAAGCGGCCGGAGGCAGCTGACTCCGATCCGCGCCATCCGGATTATCAAGCTGGCGTTCTGGCACTGATTCTGCTGGGAATCATCTGTCTGGGTATTATTTTGACCCTCAGCCTGAGCTGGCGGTCGCAACGCCGGCTGGAAGCGGTTGCCGCCGGTGGATTTCGCACAGAGGCGTCAATCGAAGCAGGCCAGGCGGATCATCTGATCAGCGAAGCCGGTCTGCTGGCCGGTCGAAACCTGCCGGCTTACTGGCATGATCTTATGACGACCGGACGCCTTGCTCCGGCCGATTTTCTGCTTCGTCTGTTTATCTCACCGGATTACCTCCGGCAAAATCGCGGTGATGAGCAGTTCATTGAGGATCTGTATGGTCTGCTCAGCCAGCAGGATATGGGAAGCAGTGCAAAGGAAACCGCTCAGGCAAGCCTGCAGGAAACCGGCAGTCGTATCGCCCTGATCAATCAGCTGCTGGATGACAACGGGTATTCCGGATCGATTCCACTGCCATCCCCGCCGACCCGTTTGCGAACTGTCTATGTTGCCGAGAACCGGCCGGTGTCTGGCAGCGAAATTGTCGGCCGCCTGCCAGTACAGCTTGAGCTGCGCCTGACCGGCAGCCAGACCAGTCTGCGCCTGTATGCCAATGATCGGCTGCAGATAAGCCGACGGCCATCCGTGAATGATCCCAGTCTGCTCAATCAGCACACTCTGGAATGGAATACCGATGCCCATTCGACCGGAAACTACCAGCTGGCTGTCATGGTTCTGACCGGTGACGGGCGCGGCTACTGGCAGACACTGGAAACGTATGAGGTGCCGGTTGTCCTGCCCCTGTCTGCCGCCCAAGTCCGCCATGAGCGTCTGCCGGATACCGCCGAAGCGACCAGCTGGTACCGCCTGCCACCGATTGCGGACGCGGCGCTGCTGAATCTGTTCAATGCCGAACAGCCGATCCGTCTTGAATTATTTGATGCCTACCGAAACGGGCTGGCCGATACGGAAAGCCATCCTGACTGGCCGACGGCCCTGCGCTACCGGCCACGAGTCCTGCAGCCTGAACCGGCCGAAGCAGCCGCTTCGCGTGATGAGGAAACCGGTTCCGCTTTTTATGTCCGGGCGACGGCTATTGAGTCACAGTCTTCAGGCCCGCGCACCTTTTCGCTGCTCCCCGCGCTGGGCGTCGCCGAGCCGGTGGACCAGCCGGGCCGGTTTGTCGCGGTGATGGAGGTTCGGGACGATGAATTGCTGATTACGGATGAGAGCGGACAAAGCAGCTGGCAGCCGGCTGAAGCCTATCACTGGCAGAATCCGTCAGGGCGTCTGGTTCACCTGAGTCTGAGCGATCTCAATGGCGACACCGTTGATTTTGTGCCCTACTTTCAAATGACTGATGACCGTTACGCCCTGGTCGTTCCTGAAACCGTTGATACCCTTGACTTTGACTGGCAGGCGATGGAGGGAAGCGCGGCGGATGTGATCATCACACAGACAACCAGCCAGCGGGATTACGATGTTCAGCAAAATCAGCTGAGGCTGGCCCGGTCAGTCAACGACATCACCTTTCAGGTAACGGGATTCGACGGAACCGTCGGACATTATCATCTGTCCATTCTGCGCATGCCCCATAACGGTGAGTTCCAGCAGACCCTGGTTCAATTTCCGGCCGGATATCATAACTGGCTGTGGTATTCCTATCTGCAGTATCCGGCCTGGCAGTTTGAAGCCTTCCGACCTCAGATTGACTGGAACGATTTCATCAAGGCTCAGGCCACCGCTGACCGCAGTCTGGTCGATTCCGGCAACAGTCCGGCCCACTGGATCCGTTCCGGCAGTCCCGTCTATGACGGTGTCAGCTGGCGGGCAGCAGCGGTTCCCGTCATCAGCCACTTCGCTGATCCGCGGAATTTTCTCGATCCTGTCAATATTTTCCAGTTTGAGAAAATGACATTTTCATCTGAAGTACACCATACTGACGCCGTGGAAACCATGCTGCGCGGCACGTTCATGGAAAGCGGCAATCGCCAGGGTATTGATTATGCCCCGCTGCTGGTCCTGGCCGGCCGGCGTGCTGATATCAGCCCGTTCTTTCTTGCGGCCAGGGTGATCCAGGAGATGGGCCGCCAGGCGGAATCACCTCTGGCGACCGGCAGCCTGTCCGGCTATCCGGACATTTACAACTTTTATAATATCGGATCAACGCCGAACCCGGAGGTGCCCGACGGAGCCCGGATCAACGGAGCCCGCTACGCCATGTTCGGGGTGAATCCGGATCAGGGTGAGATCAGCGAGCAGGAGGCAGCCTGGCTGATTCCCTGGAATACACCGCAGCGTGCGATGATCGGCGGCGCGCTGTGGATTTCTGAACGCTATGTTCAGGTCGGGCAGGATACCCTGTATCTGCAAAAATTTGATCTGATCGGCAGCCAAGGACTGTTCGCGCGGCAGTATGCCCAGAACATTCAGATGGCCTGGGCTGAGGGCCGACGCACCTGGCAGGCTTATCGGGATACCGATCTGCTTGACCAGCCATTTGTTTTCCGGATTCCGATCTTTGAGGGCATGCCGGACAAGCCCCAGCCATGGCCTTGATGTCAAGTAGAATAGGGAAAGAGAAAAGTTAACACATAAACTGCTTGTAATATGATGGTTATGTTTTTGTGATAAGATAACTCTGTATAATTTTCACTGTATAAAATTATGGGGGATCGCTGTGTCAAGAATCTTTTGTGTACAGAAAAAGCGATATCTTTCTATTTTTGCTTTTACTTTAGTTGGTTTGCTATTTGTTAGCATATTTTTGCAATTCGGTTTTTTTTCTTCGTCGAATAATTATGTTAATGCTGATACAGAACTTGATCGATTAGGGTGGATCAATGTCAATACAAGTGCAAATGTTCGAGCTCTACCCTCAACAACTTCAAGTGTCATTACATCTCTGCCAAGAGGCCATATCGTGCAGGTTATTGCTTCTGTAAAGGGAGAATATCTCAATACCTATGCGAGTGATATTTGGTATAAACTAAACTATTTTGATCAGGCTGGAAATCCCAAAGATGGGTATATCCATTCTGCCCTAGTCGAATTATATCCAGAAGGAATAAACGAAGAATTTGAGTTAGCGTTGGATGAGCAAGGTTTTCCTGAGAGTTATCGTGTTTATCTTCGTGCATTGAATAAAGTATATCCACAATGGACTTATAGAGCACTCCACACCAATTTAGATTGGTCAAATGTTATCAACAATCAAAATGTGGCTGGTCGTAGTTTGCTATGGTACGGCATCAATGAAAATTGGAGATCTACTGACTCGTTCGCATACAATTGGGCTACAAATAAGTGGGTTTATTTTCATAATACCAACTGGTATGCTGCTAGTCGGTCAACAATTGAGTTTTATATGGATCCAAGGAATTTTTTAAGCCCGATACGAATTTTTCAGTTCGAGTCTTTGTCATATGATGAGGAAGAGTCTGTTCATAGCCAACAAGGCGTGGAAAAAATTCTCAACAATTCATTCATGGCAAATACTTCTTTTACCTATTTGAATGAGTCATCAGGTCAACCGGCTAGCATGATGTTTTCCGAAGCTTTTATGGTAGCAGCAAAAGAGAGTGAAGTTAGTCCATATCATCTTGCATCAAGGTCAAAACTAGAGGTCAGCTCAGGACTTTCCCCATCTCCCTCAGTCACAGGGACGTTTTCACAAGATTTGATTAACTATTTAATTCGCAAAAATATACCTTACTCTGAGGATGATATAACAACTGACTATGATGGACATTTCAATTTCTACAACATTGGTGCTTTCGATTCAACCGGTCCACTTGAAGCAGTAATGTACGGTTTACAATTTGCAAAATTTGGTCCAGGGAGAAAAATTGAACAGACATCTACGGATGATCGACTGCTGATTCCATGGAATGATCGTCTCAAATCAATTGTTGGTGGGGCAAAATATATCGGATCAAGTTATATTATTGTAGGACAAAATACACTGTACACTCAAAAATTCGATGTTGATAATTCAGATGGTGAGTTGTTTTGGCATCAGTACATGACAAATGTGCAAGCTCCATATCAAGAGTCAAGAGATTTACATGAAGCTTATGACAGTATGGAAATGCTTGACGAATCGAAATTATTTATTATTCCGGTCTATAACAACATGCCTTCATCTCCCTGCCCAGCCCCATTGAATAGCGGCAATCCAAATAATTGGCTTAAGTCAATGAAAGTAAATCAAAAAGATGTTACTCCTAACTTTGTTCCGGATACGGCGAGCGGATATTCTTTCATCGTTGAGAATAATGTAACATCAGCGGTTATTGACGTTGTGCCAGTATCAGATAAGGCGAGCGTACAGAGAAGTCGTACGGTCAACCTAAGTGTTGGAAATAATAATATCAATATTGAAGTTGTTTCTGAAAACGGCAATCAACGTGTATATAAATTGAATATTGTACGACGCGACAATAGCAACATCATTCCATCACCTACTGTTTCACCGACCCCCATAGTGACACCATCACCGACTGTGTCACCGACCCCAACAGTGGCACCATCACCGGCTGTGTCACCGACCCCAGTACCAACAGTAACACCCAGCCCTCCTCCTGCTGAAATTGTCAGTGATACCTATTTGATCGAAGAGAATAAAATTACCGGTATTGATATCAGTGGAGAGAATAATCGAGCTGATAATATATTGGCGAATCTTACTTGTGATCCAACATATAGCATTACTTTACACAATCCTGATGGATCAATCTGTAGTGATGTTGTTGGGTCTGGAGTTACAGCTAATATTGGGAAAGACGGACAAACACTAAAGATATATGAAATCATCATATATGGGGACATAAATGGTGATGGAAAAATTAACACAATTGATCTAACTGCTGCACTTCGATATATACAAGGCCGTATGGAATTATCAAATGCATCGATTGCGGCATCTGACAGCAATGGTGATGGCAAGGTAAACACAATAGATCTAACGTTAACACTTCGACATATACAGCAGAAAATGACGATAGATCAAAAGAGATAGAATTGAGGGTATACCTGATGATAAATAAATCTAGGCTTGTAGTATTAGTATTTATTATGTCCATATTGTTTAATTTTTTGGTTGCACCTGCTCAAGCAACCAGTAATTCTGAAGGGTCATTAGTTATACTAACTCGAAGCACAACACTTGAACAAAATCAGGACTTTCGTGTCGTTCTAGCTGTTGATCGAGCACCTACCTTGTCAGGATTTGGTCCAATTGTTGTTTCGTATGATGATACCCTATTTACATATCAAAAATCAGAACAACTAGCAGGAACTGGATCATTTGAGGCTTCACAAACCGGTAATTTGATTACTATAACAAGTTATGGCGGAGAAATCCCCATATCAGGTCAAACATATTTAGTTGGTGTATATTTCAAAACGAAGAATACAAGCGGTACTGGCAACATTAAAATTGAGAGAGCAGAAGCCTTTGCAGATATGAACTTAAACGAAGTGTCGATGACTTTTGGCTCATCGGTTAACATAACAGTTCAAGCTCCGGTTGTTCGCTCTGACAATAATAGACTCAGCAGTATTTCGTTATCTGCAGGAAATTTGAGTCCAGACTTTTCTTCAGAACGATTGAACTATGAGGTGCGTGTTCCATCAGATCTAGATAAATTAACTGTAACAGCTCAAAAAGATGATGACAAAGCAAGTGTAGCTGGTGGCGGCACAATTTCTCTCGGCAGTGGAAATACCAAGATTGAAATAGTCGTTACGGCTGAAAATGGTGAAAAACGAACATATACAGTGACGGCCATCAAACCAGCACCGACACCAACGCCGTCACCGACACCAACCCCGTCGCCGACGCCAGAAGCGACCCCAACTCCAACGCCATCACCAACGCCGACACCAAGTCCGACACCAAGCCCGACGCCGGTCCCTCCAGCGGCCATCGATCTGCCGGACGGCTCACGTTATGTTGTCATGGATCTGCCGCTTGGATTCATCGTACCGGAAGGATTTTACCGGACGCTCGTGACAATCGGCGATCAGACCGTCGTCGGATTTGAGTCAAAACACGGCGAACTGATCATGCTCTATCTGACGGACGAGAAGGGCTACACAGGCTATCATATCTATGATGAAACCAATCAGCTGGTTTATCCGTATCTGCCGATGACCGTCCCGGTCAGCAGTTATATCTGGATGCAGAAGCCGGATGATACCGCTGTCCCGGCAGGTTTTATAGAGAAGAACCTGATCTATAACAATGAAGATCTGACCGCCTGGCAGCAGGACCCCGCTTTGTATCCGGACGCCGATCGTGATGTCTATCTGGTTTACCTGATGGATCAGCTCGGTAATGTCGGATTCTATGTCTACAACGATGCCTTCAACCGGATCAATCCATATCCGCTGACCGATCTGGCGACACCAGATGCCGGCGTCGTAACAGAGCCAACGGATTCACCGGTCACAACGCCGGAACAACCGGTTGACCGCCTGCCCTGGATGTTAATCGCGATTATTCTGGCGGTGCTCTCCATTGTGCTGATCGGACTGGTGATCTGGCTGGTTGTCCGCGCCCGGCGCCAGGGCCCGCATGATGATGATCCCTACGATGGTGATGATGACCACTTTGATGGTTTTGATCAGGGACCTGACGATCAGGGCCCGTCAGATCCGCTGCTCGATCAATTGCCGAAAATTCCACCGGTCAAAAGGGTGGACTGACATGGAGGACAATATCCAGCCGAAGTTTCCGGCGCCTGGTGATTCTTCGCGATGGAGCCATTGGCTTCGCCTTGTTTTCAATCGGGAAGTCATCACGTATCTGATCGTGGGTGGGATGACGACGCTGGTCAATCTCGCTGTTTTTTCATTGCTCAGCCGCGTCGTCGGCTATCGCTTCTGGTGGATGTCGAACGCGGTCGCGATTCCGGCTTCCATCCTGTTTGCCTATGTCGCCAACCGCCTCCTGGTCTTTCGCTCCAACGCGCCGGTTTTGCAGGAAATGGTTCGCTTTTTCGCGTCACGCGTGATTGTCTCTTTGGTTTTTGAGTATGGCGCGATGGCATTTCTATACGATGTGATCGGTCTGACCCAGACGATTCACATCTGGCGCTGGGAGCTGCTGATCAGCAAGCTGCTTTCCCAGATCTTCGTCATTGTTGGTAATTACCTGATCAGCAAGTTTTTTGTCTTCGTTCAGCAGCATCGCAAAGAGCCGGACATGGGAGGCTCACAATGAGCATGACATTTCAGGAAGCACGGCAATATCTGTCGGAATCTTTGCGCTTCGGCATCCGGCTCGGTCTGCAGCGGATGCAGCGGCTGATGGACCTGTTGGGAAATCCGCAGGAGCAGCTGCGCTGCCTGCATGTGGCCGGGACCAACGGCAAAGGATCCGTCAGCGTTTATACCGCCAATATCCTGGCGGCTGCCGGTTATCGGACCGGGTTGTTTACCTCCCCCTATATTAATCGGCTGACTGAGCGGATCCGTGTTCTGGATGGTCTATCCGGGATGCAAGCCTGGCAGGCTGATGAAACCCACGGTGAAATCGCTCCGGCTGAGTTTGCCCGCCTGATGGAAGTGATCAAGCGCTGTGTCGATCAGATGCTCGCCGAGGGACTGGAGCATCCGACGGAATTTGAGCTGCTGACGGCGATGACTTTTTGCTACTTCCACGATCGGGATTGTCAGATTGTGGTTCTGGAAACCGGTCTTGGCGGCCGCTTCGACTCAACGAATATCATCAGTCAGCCACTGGCCTGCCTGATCACGGCACTCGGCTTTGACCATATGGACCGGCTGGGACCGACAATCAGGGACATCGCAGGGGAAAAGGCCGGTATCATCAAACCGGGTGTCCCGGTCTATCTTTACGATCCGCGCGATCTTGATCTGTCTGCCGATGATCAGGCTGCCGCGCTTCAGGTCATCACCACGCGCTGCCGGCAGGAAAATTCCACTTTGCACCTGGTCAGTTGGGAGACGATTCTGCCGCTCAACTATGACTGGTCGGGGCAGCGTTTCCAGATCACATCACTGAAACTGGAACTGGCAACCAGTATGCTGGCGGTCTTCCAGCCGATGAACGCGCAGCTTGCGGTTCGCTGCTGTCTTGATCTCGGTCTGGCTGACCGCAAGGCCGCAGTCATAGGCGTCGCGGCGGCCCGCTGGCCGGCCCGGATGGAACGGCTGCGCAGTCAGCCGCCGGTTCTGATCGATGGTGCCCATAACGGACAAAGCTGCCTGGCACTGCGCCGGACACTCGACCGCCTGTTGCCCGGACAGCCGCTGATCCTGGTTGCAGGCATGCTGGCAGATAAAGATGTGGTTGACATGCTGGCTGCTGTTATCAGCCCCTTTGCGGCCTACCAGGTGTCGGCTGTGATCTGCACCGCCCCGGACAACCCGCGTGCGCTGCCGGCTGTCCAGCTGGCGGATGCGGTTGAACAACAATTGCGGCAATTGCCTAATACAGGCGGCTCAGGCTATAATATGAAAGATATCGTACAGGTTGCTGAAGACCCGAAAGACGCGGTTCGCCAGGCGTCCCGTCTGGCAGAGCAGAATCAGTGGCCGGTCTGCGCGTTTGGATCTTTGTACCTGATGGGCGCGATTCGCGCCGCATGGGCAGAACTTGACTGTTAAGGAGCCGTTTGTGAACTGGCAAGCGATCATTGATCAGATCGAACCGATACAAGGTGAGGCAGTGCCTGCCTTGCTCAGTGCGCGCGATCGCGAAAAGGCCGTCTATCTTTACAATAAATCGCTACAGCAGATTCACCAGGGAAGCGACGACATCGCTCAGATTTCCCTGCGTCGTCTGATCGCCGATTATCCTGAATTCGGACAGGCTTCACTGCTTGCCGGACTTTTAATGGCGCGCGACGGAAACCTGGATAACGCGACAAGCTATCTGACCCGGGCGATCAGCCAGGGCCATTTACCATCCAGGGCAGAGAACCTGGCTGAAACCAGTCTGGAAGAAGTGGAGCGGCTGAAAGCGGACGGCCCCGTGGACATCGATCGTCCGGATGATCAGCCGGAACCCGTCGGCTCAGCGCTGAACGCGGCGACATTGCTGCAAAAATCCAGACCGCCGGCCAAAGTCCGGCTTGCCAGCGATCGGGAAGTCCAGAAGGTTTTGCAGGAAGGTGAGATCTCCGACCAGGCGACCTTTGTCAAGGAAGCGCGTGATCCTGTGGAGTTGATTCGGACCCTTGTACCGATCGTCCTGATCGTTCTCGTCTCCGGTCTGTTGATTTTTGCCGCGATCCGCTGGCTGCCGCCGCTGTTCAGGAACACAGACCAGTCGGAGGACCGTCAGCGTCTGGAATGGCTCGTCAGCCGTCTGGAGACTATGGCGGCGAATGATCCGGACATTGAGCAGATCCTCAGTGATTATCAACAGCGTTTCCCGGATGAATCCGTTCCGGCCGATCCGATTGAAACAACCGTGCCGGTTCAGACAACACCGCCCGAGACAACCAGTCCGCCAACCGCGACTCCGGCACCGACGTCAACTCCGGCTCCAACCCCTTCACCGACGCCTGACCCGGCTCAGATCAGTCTGGCTGAGGCTGCCGAATGGCTGCAGACCGCCCGGAATGAGACCGGCAGCCTGGAAGCACAGGCGGATGCCCTGCTCGAAGCACGTACTCTGCTGCAGGATCTGCCGGATGATTTGACGCTGCCATCATCCGATGTGAATGCCGCGACTCTGCGCCGCGAGGTCGAAGACGCGCTAGCACCGATCACCGATGATGTGGTGGATCTGTACCGTGAACAGGGACGGGTCCTGTTCAACCAGGCTGATTATGAGGCGTCTTTGCCTTATTACCTCAAGGCCTTCGAACTTGACCCCGATAATTATCGCGGTGGAGTGGCCTACTACTGCGGACGTAATTATCAGGAACTGGGCCTCTTTGCGCAGGCCCGGCCTTATTA
>RZZF01000281.1 GCA_009929975.1 Clostridia bacterium | reverse complement strand
CCGCAGGGAGCATTCTGCACTTTAATAGGTGTGGTATGTCTTTGCGGGCATTTTATTTTTCAGGAGAACGAAATGAATAACTATATTACACTTGAATTTGACAAAATACTTGAAATATTGGCCGAAAACGCATTGTCCGATACGGTGAAAGCCCTATGCCTTTCGCTTGAGCCGTCACTTAACGAAGCCGAGGTCCGGCGCCGGATGGACGAGACGACACAGGCGAAACGCATTGTCGAACAAATAGGGACGCCGCCGCTTTCGTCAATGTCGGAGCTCCAAAAGGTCATCGGCCTCATCGCAGCGGATGCGATGCTGATGCCGGAACAGATCGCCCATGTATCCGTTTTTCTCGCTTCCTGCCGCAGAATGAAAGCTTTCCTCAGGAGAGCCGAATCGACGGGTTTCTATATCGCGGGGTACGGCGGTTCGATAGACGAACTCCCAGACCTTGAAGATGAGATCGGACGGTGCATCAGAAACGGCATTGTGGACGATAAGGCGTCGTCCCGGCTGGATAATCTCCGGAGGCAGATCGGAATTACGGAAGACCAGATCAAGGCAAAGCTGGACGCGCTACTGCGGAAAAATAAATCCTGGTTTTCGGAGAGCTTTGTATCGATAAGAAACGGCCGATATACCCTGCCGGTAAAGCGCGAACACAAAAAAGATGTGGCAGGCACCGTAATCGAGATTTCCAATACGGGAGGAACCTTTTTTATCGAGCCTTCGTCCGTGGGCAGGCTGCAGTCCGAGCAGCATCTGCAGCAGGGTCGTCTTGCCGCAGCCATTCGGTCCGCAAATGCCGATCTTCTCACGGCTGTAGAGGGTCAGCTGGTCGGCGGTGAACAGGGGCTGCTCGTCATAAGCCATGACAAGCTGGCGGGCCTTGATGATTTCGGTGCGGTCGTCGATATAGTCATCATGATTGACCATTTTGAAATTCAACCGCTGCTGCCGGTTGAGCTGCCTGGCCCTGGCCTGTATTTCGGCCAGTTCCCCGGATAATTTGGCGACCACCTTTTCCCGGGCATGAAAGCCGCTGATATCGCGGTGTGATAATAAAGTCTGCCGGACCTGGTCCTGACGATTGAGCTCGCGCTCACGATTCTTGATTTCACGGGCCAGTGTTTCCTGCTGTGCGGATTTCAGTTCGAGAAATCGGGAGTAATTTCCCGGCCAGACGGTCAAACGGCCCAGGCTCAATTCAGCGACGCTGGTCGCGACCTGGTTCATGAAGGCACGGTCATGAGTGACAAACATCACCGCACCGTGAAAGCGGTTGAGATAATTTTCCAGCCAGTCCAGAGCGGCCAGATCAAGATGGTTTGTCGGTTCATCGAGCAAAAGAAGATCAGGGGAACGCAGCAGCAGGCGCGCCAGCGCGACCCGCATCCGTTCACCGCCGGATAATGTCGCCAGAGGACGGCTCAGGCAATCAGCCGGCAGTCCCAGACCATACGCGGTTTCCTGCATGCGGTGTTTGAAGTCATAACCGCCCTCAGCTTCAAACCGGGCAGTCAGCTGGCCGTACTGGGCTATCAGACGACGCTGGACATCCGGATCAGTCTGTTCATTCACATGCTGCATGGCCTGCTCAAGCTGGCGCATCTCGTTTTCGATCGATTGCAGCATCGGGTGATCCAGCGCTGTTTCGGCACCGTCATCCTGATCTGAGAAATGCTGGCTGAGATATCCGGGGATCAATTGCGCCGGCAGGACGATCCGTCCTTCATCGGGCTGTTCTTCTGAGGTGATCAGGCGAAGCAGTGTCGTTTTTCCAGCGCCATTCTGACCGATCAGGGCCATGCGGTCGCCACGGTCCAGCTGCAATGAGACACCGTTGAGAACGATTTGTCCGAAATAACTCTTTGAAACCTGATCAACGGTCAGTACACTCACGGGAATCCTCCAGCAGAATAAAACAGCGGCTGCGTATCAGCCGCCACACGGCAAAACCGCCGTCAGTATATCACATCGACCGTTGATCGGAAAGATAAGCATAAACCGTGAAGAAAAATTCTACCCGCTTGCTTGTCGCTCGTCCGGGAACAGCGTATGCTTATTGGTAACCTATCCGTAATCGACCGGCATCAGCTGCCGGTGACATTCGGACAATGGAGGCAACAGGATGAAGCAAAAACAGGTCGAGATTCTCGATACGACACTGCGTGACGGCGCCCAGGCAGAAGGGGTTTCTTTTTCCGTTAATGATAAGTTTCAGATTCTTCAGGCACTTGCGGACATCGGTATCCGTTATGTTGAAGCAGGAAATCCCGGTTCAAATCCCAAGGACCGTGAGTTTTTTGCCCGATTTAATTCAGAACAGCCGGATCTCGGCCAGACGGTCCTGGCGGCTTTCGGCAGTACAAAACGGAAAGACCTGACGGTCGAAGAGGACAATGGTCTGCAGGATCTTCTGTCAGCCGGAACGTCGACCATTGTCGTTTTCGGCAAGGTCTGGGAGCTGGAGGTCCGGGAAATCCTGCGCTGCAGCCGTGACGATAACCTGGAGATGATCCGGGAGACCGTCGCGTATCTGACCGCCCAGAAGCGTGAGGTGATTTTTGACGCCGAGCATTATTTCGAAGCCGCGCTGGCGGACCGTGAGTATGCGCTGGCCTGTCTGCGGGCCGCGGCGGACGGCGGCGCGTCGGTTGTCTGCCTCTGTGACACCAATGGCGCGACCATGCCG
>RZZF01000280.1 GCA_009929975.1 Clostridia bacterium | reverse complement strand
CCACACGATAGCGGCCGGGACGGTTGACCGGCAGAAACAGGTCGGGGCGCGACCAGGTGGGGTGGAAGTTATAGACAAACACAAGGTCATCATGCTCATAGACCAAAATCTTGCCATTCTGGTCTGCCGCTAAATGCCGCGCGGTATGACCGGCCAGACGCGCCCGGCTGAACACATCGAGCATCGCCTGGTCAAAACGGTTGAGATCGCTGTATCGCAGATCGTCCCGGTCAGCCAGATTCCACTGTCGGCGGCAGTAGTGGAAACTCCACTGATTGCCTTCACGGGGGAAGTCAATCCATTCCGGATGGCCGAACTCATTGCCCATGAAGTTGAGATAGCCTTCGGCACCGGAGGTCAGCGTGACCAGCCGGATCATCTTGTGCAGCGCGATGGCCCGGTCAATCTGCAGATTATGGCTGTCACGGTTCATATGCCAGTACATTTCCTGGTCAGCCATCCGGAAAATCAAGGTTTTGTCACCAACGAGCGCCTGGTCATGTGATTCAACATAAGTAATCCGCTTCTCTCCCGGCCGGCTCGTGGTCAGTTCATACCACATCTCATTGATCGACCAGTCATCATCACTTTTCTGCAGAGTCCGCACCCAGAAGTCAGGCACACCCATGGAAAGCCGGAAATCAAAACCGATCCCGCCATCAGCGATCGGCAGGCACATACCCGGCATCCCGCTCATATCTTCAGCGATGCTCCAGGAATCCGGCCTCAGTTCCCTGATCAGCTCATTGGCCAGCTGCAGATAGGTGATCGCGTCAATATCCGTATTCAAACTGAAATATTTGCTGTAATGGTCAAACGCGGTTCCCAGGCCATGGTCAAGATAGATCATCGAGGTCACACCGTCGAAGCGGAAGCCGTCGATATGAAATTCCTCCAGCCAGTACTTGATACTGGACAGCAGGAAATGAATGACTTCATGCCGGCCATAGTTGAACACTTTGGAATCCCAGGCGCGGTGATTACCGCGTTCACCGGAATGGAAAAACTGCTCCGCCGTACCATCAAACTCATTGATGCCCTCACTCGTATTTTTGACTGCGTGCGACTGCACAATATCCATCAGAACCGCCAGGCCCAGTTCATGCGCCCGGTCAACAAGATATTTCAGGTCATCGGGATCACCAAACCATGATGACGCGGCAAAATAGCCGGCAACATGATAGCCGAAGGACGCATAGTAGGGATGCTCCATCAGCGCCATGATCTGAACGGCCTGATAACCCTGCCGCTTGATCCGCGGCAGAATATGATCGGCGAATTCGCGATAGGTTCCGATTCCGTATTTTTCCTGGGCCATCCCGATATGGCATTCATAGATCAGCGGGTCCTGTTCAGCGACGATCCGAAACTTATCATGCTGCCACTGGAACGGCTGGTCCGGCTGCCAGATCTGCCCGCTGAAATCATGTGAAGCCGGGTCCTGTACCATTTTGTGGATATAAAGCGGGATGCGGTCCCTGCTCTGCCCCGAATGAAACACAATCACCTTGACACGCGACAGATGAGACAGCGTCTCCGCTCCGTCAAGCTCAAGTTCCCAGACCCCTTGATCAAGCCGTCTCAAAGGGTGCGACTGACGATCCCAGCCGTTGAAATCACCGAACAGATAAAGGGCATCGGCCGCCGGTGCCCATTCACGATAGACCCAGCCTGACGCTGTGCGGTGGAATCCAAAATAATGATGACCGTTCGCCCAGTCCGCCAAAGATCCGCCGGTCAGCTGCCGCCGAACCTGGTGATACCGCGACATTCGGAGATCGATATCGGATTGAAACGGACGGAGCATCGGGTCAAGCTCGAGCAGATGCCAGTTGGTATCAGGTGATCCTGACTGAGAACCGGCTGTGGGATTGCGATGATCGTTCATAAACCCTCCTCGCCTTGAAACTGGCAACTGGTTATTTCGTGATCATATGACAGGCTTTTTTCATCCAGTCAGGCGAAATCTCAACACCCCAGCCCGGCCCCTGCGGAACGGAAATAAAGCCATTCGTCACTGCCAGCGGTTCCGTCATCAGCTCCTCCGTCCACAGATCCTCTTCAACTCCGTGTTCAAGATAAGGCCACGGTTTTTCGATCGCCGCCATGAGATGGAGTCCGAACGGCAGTAGCATGGAGCGGTTCGAGGTATGCGGTGTGGTATAAATCCCACGCGCGGCTGCCCGTTTGGCTACATCAAGCGCCCGGGTAAAGCCTCCGATATAGCCGATATCCGGCTGTATGATATCGGCCATCGGCAGATCAAGAATCAAATCCCAGGCGTTGGGATTATAGTCCTGCTCACCTCCGGCCATCAGGATATCGGATCCGGCCATTGCCTGACGCAGTGCGGCGGTTTCACGAATCTTCCAGAATGGCAGCGGCTCTTCGAGGATACGGACACCGCACGATTTCATCAGCGGCAGCAGCCGGACGGACCAGTCATGGCCGAACGCCCCGTTGGGATCAACATACAGTTCATCCTGATCACCCAGGACCGCCGCGGCTGCTTCGAGCATCGCCTCGGTACGTCCAGGCCAGTAATCAGTGCCTTCACTGTTCCAGACGCCGACATGCAGTTTGAACGCACGGTATCCGCGCTCATCGCGCAGCTGTCTCATCCGTTCAGCTTCCTTCTCCACCGGCCAGTCCCGGACCATGCTGGAATAATACATGCCGATTTTTTCACGCGGCTCGCC
>RZZF01000279.1 GCA_009929975.1 Clostridia bacterium | reverse complement strand
AGTGAAGCCTGACTGATCTAACCGGTTTATCCGCTTCTTGAGGGCCGTCTGTTGACAGACGGCCCTTTTTATGGCAGACTATATACCATAGGGGGGTATATGAGAATGGATAAAGAACTTGAGATGAATCGAGTGGAGATACAAGAACCGGCCGATCATTGCCATCCGCGGCTGACGATTCGTGATGATGTTTTCGCGTCGCGGCTGGTCAGCCGGCTGAACCGGATTGAAGGACAAGTGCGGGGGATTCGCCGCATGATTGAAGAAGATGTCTACTGCGATGATGTTCTGCATCAGATCACGGCGGCACGATCCGCTCTCGCGTCCGTCAGCCGGCTCGTTCTCGAAGACCACATCCATGGCTGTCTGGTTGACCGCATCCGAGCGGGTGAAGATGAAGTCGTGGATGAGTTGCTGATTACCATCGGAAAAATGATCCATTAAGAAAGGCAGAAATCATGACACAAAGCCAGTCATCAATCAAACGCTCACATGCTCAGGTGGAAATCCGCGGGATGACATGCGCGGCCTGTGTCCGCCGTGTTGAAAAGGCGGTGGGCCAGGCTGAAGGAGTCAGCCGGGCCAGTGTCAATCTGGCAACAGAGAAGCTGACCGTCGACTACGATCCGCAGGCGATCACCCTTGACCAGCTCAGCCGGCTGGTGGATGCCGCCGGATATGAACTGGTCCTACCGGAAGAAGAAAAGTCGGTGACCATGCCGATCCGCGGGATGACCTGCGCGGCCTGCTCCGCCCGCATTGAGAAAAAAGTCGGCAGTATGGACGGAGTTGCCAAGGTCGCAGTCAATCTGGCGACAGAAAAGATGACCGTGCGCTATCATCCGGACAAGATCCGCCTGTCTGAAATCAAACAGGCCGTGATCCGGGCGGGGTATACACCGCTGGAATCTGAGCGGGAAGATCAAGACACGGTTGAGGAAACACCGGCTCAAAAATCGGTCCGAAGCTGGCTCAACCGGTTTATTCTGGCCTTGGCCGGAACCGTTCCGCTCTTTTATCTGGCAATGGTCGGCATGACCGCCTGGCATGATCGGCTGCTGCCTTCATTTCTCCATCCGATGCAGCATCCGCTGACTTACGCGCTCATCCAGATGATCCTGGTTCTGCCTGCGCTGTGGGCCGGCCGCCGCTTTTATACCGTTGGCTTTCGCGCGATGATATCCCTGAGCCCCAATATGGATTCACTGATCGCGATCGGTACATCGGCCGCGATGCTGTACAGCCTTTACGCCACTGCCCAGATTATCCTTGGCCGCGCCGATTATGTCATGAGCCTGTATTATGAAACCGCCGCGGTGATTATCACACTGATTTTACTGGGGAAATACCTGGAAGCGGTTTCGAAAGGCAAAACTTCGGACGCGATTCGCCGCCTCATGCGCCTGGCACCGAAAGTCGCGACCGTGCTGCATGATGGAACCGCGATCGAGCTGCCGATCGATGAGGTCGAACCCGGGGATCTTATTCTTGTCCGTCCCGGTGAGAAGATCCCGGTTGACGGAGTGGTGGAAGAAGGGATGACCTCGATCGATGAAGCGATGTTGACCGGTGAGAGCCTGCCGGTCGACAAAAATCCGGGTGATCAAGTCTATGCGGCAACCATTAATAAGAATGGCATGATCCGCTTCCGGGCCAGTCGGGTCGGCGAGGATACCGCTCTGGCACGGATTATTCATCTGGTTGAAGACGCTCAGGGTTCGAAAGCGCCGATCGCCGCGCTTGGTGATGTCATTTCCGGCTATTTTGTCCCGATCGTTTTCGTGATTGCCCTGTCCGCGACGCTGCTCTGGTATTTTGCCGGAGGACAACATGCGGGTGATCTGGTCTTTGCGCTGAAAATATTCGTATCGGTTCTTTTAATCGCCTGTCCCTGTGCTTTGGGACTGGCGACACCGACCGCGATCATGGTTGGAACGGGACGCGGCGCACAGTTTGGAATTCTCTTCAAGGGTGGAGAAGCGCTGGAAAACACACATCGTATTGATACGGTCGTACTGGACAAAACAGGAACGCTGACGGAGGGACAGCCGGAACTGACCCGGCTGATCGCGGCAGCACCATGGACAGACGACGAATTGCTGCGGCTGGCGGCCTCGGCTGAAAAGGGATCAGAGCATCCGCTGGGTGAAGCGATTGTCAGGGCTGCTACGGCGCGCGCGCTTGAACTGGCACAGCCTGAGCGGTTTGAAGCGCGGCCCGGTCACGGAATTGATGCCGATATCAACGGCCGCCACCTGCTGCTCGGCAACGAGCGGCTGATGGCTCAGCAGGGAATTGATATCAGCCGTGATCTGCTGGCAGAAGCCCGTCAACTGGCCGATGACGGGCAAACTCCGATGTTCATCGCGGTTGATGGTCAGGCCGCCGGTATTGCCGCTGTCGCTGATCCGCTGCGCAGCAGCAGTCCGGCCGCGATTGCCCGGCTCCACGCGATGGGTCTGACGACGGTGATGATGACCGGGGACAATCAGCGTACCGCCCGGTCGATCGCGTCCCAGGCCGGGATCGACCGGGTTCTCTCAGATGTTCTGCCACAAGACAAAGTGGCTGAGATCAACCGTCTGCAGGCGGAAGGCCGCCGTGTCGCCATGGTCGGTGACGGGATCAATGACGCGCCGGCACTGGCCGGAGCGGATATCGGGATCGCGATCGGGTCCGGCACCGATGTCGCGATGGAATCTGCTGATGTCGTGCTGATG
>RZZF01000278.1 GCA_009929975.1 Clostridia bacterium | reverse complement strand
GTCCAGGCCCTGCAGTTCAACGGCATCGATCAGAACGAGCTGCGGGACGACCTTGAGGCCGGCAATAGCCTCTTTCATCGCCTGGCAGGTCGCCTGGAGAATATTCAGCTGATCGATGGCCGCCGCGTCAACGATACCGATCGCAAAGGCGACGGAATCTGTCTGCAGCTGCTGAAACAGACGGTTCCGGCTGGCCGGTGTCAATTTCTTGGAATCGTTTAGACCATAGATCGGATGATCATGATCGAGAATACAGGCCGCCGCGACAACCGGCCCGGCCAGAGGGCCGCGTCCGGCTTCGTCAATCCCGGCGATCACAGTATAACCGCGCGCACGGGCAAGCAGCTCGTGCTTTTGCATCTGCTCATATCGGATTCGATTCAATTCATCCCGTCTGCTCATACTCTGCCACTCGCCTGTCGTCATGGTGCTGGCGAACGTATGACACGATTCATCATCCGTTCATTCGGTTAAAAGTCTGTTTCAGGCAACAGTCGTGTAAATTATACATGATTCAATTCGTTTCGTCGACTTCAGATGAGCGGCTGCTCAAAACTGATCCGCCCGATCCGACCGGAACGCAGATCATCGAGAAACAGGCCGGCAAAACGATCCAGATCAGCAGCCCCGCCCGGCAGCAGACAGCCACGCTGGCGGGCAGCCTGTTCCAGCCGCGCGTATTGCACGGCCTCAGTCTGATCAGCCGCTGATGTGACATCAGCATTGAGCTGGTAGCGTGTCTGCATATCGGATGGATACCGTTCCAGAAGCAGTGAGATCATTTCCGCCGCGACCTGGTCGGTCGGAATCAGCTGATCCCGGATAGCACCCGACGCAGCCAGCAGAAGCTGATGACGGCGGCTGCCGAGATCAGGCCAGAGAATACCGGGTGAATCGAGCATTTCCAGCTGTTGTCCGGCCCGGATCCAGGTGATCTTGCGTGTCACGCCCGGCTGATCGGCTGTTTTGGCCATTTTTTTGCCGCAGAGCGAATTGATCAGCGTTGATTTACCTGTATTGGGGATTCCGGCGACCAGCAGCCGTGTCGGACGGATGAGACGGCCGCGGGCCCTGGCCCGTTCTGTCTGTTCGCGGTTCATGTCAAGCATCTGCTTCTGCAGACGTTTGACTTGCCCTTTCGCCGTGCTGTCCATCGCCATCGCGATGATCTTTTTCTGACGGAACCATTGGATCCAGCGATCGGTCACCGACGGGTCGGCCAGATCCGCCTTATTCAGGACCAGAAGCAGCGGCCGGCCGCCGACAAGCCGTGCCAGTTCCGGATTACGGCTGGCTTGCGGCAGGCGGGCATCACAGATTTCCACCACGATGTCAACCTGCTGAATATACGACTTCATTTCCCGGATGGTTTTCGCCATATGGCCCGGATACCAGTTGATGTCCATAAATCCTCAATTCGCCTGATAAAGTAAAAGAGGCCGTAACGGCCTCTTTTTTCTTCTTACTTGCGGGCAGCCAGTTTTTCCTTGACTTTGGCCGACTTACCGACGCGATCTCGCAGATAATACAGTTTGGCTCTGCGCACAAGTCCTTTGCGGACAATCTCGATGCGGTCGATTTTCGGTGAATGTACCGGCAGAATGCGCTCAACACCAACACCATAAGACAGACGGCGTACCGTAATGGTTTCTGTCAGACCGCCGCCTTTCCGGGCGATAACGGTACCTTCAAAAACCTGGACACGTTCACGGTTGCCTTCTTTGATTTTCAGGTGAACCCTGACAAAATCTCCGATATCAACTTCAGTGTAGTTATTGCGCAGCTGTGCTTCTTCAACAGCTTTTACCAGATCCATATTGCGTTCCTCCCTTCACCAAGGATGTTCATGCACGCAACCGGCAGCGGACCATCCGTAATTAACAGCAAAATTATAACAGAACATCCAGCAGGATGCAACTGACAATTAATGCTCCGACGCGTCGTCCGCATCGGTCCAGATCTCGAGCATGCCCCGCCACTCATCATGCTCAGGCGGAAAATCCTTCAGCAGATCCGGACGGCGGCGCAACGTTTCCGCTAATCGCCGAGAGGCCTGCCATTGCTCGATTTTTGCTTCATGTCCAGACAACAGGACGTCAGGTGGTTCTATTCCCATCCAGCTAACGGGACGCGTATATTGAGCCTGTTCCAGCCGTCCTGCCATATGTGATTCTTTCTCATAAGCATCCTGATTCGGCAGAACACCCGGCAAAAGCCGGAAAACAGCATCCATGACGACACAAGCCGCGATTTCTCCGCCGGTCAGGACATAGTCGCCGATCGACAGCTCGCCATCGATGATCAGATCAAGAACACGCTGGTCCACACCTTCGTAGTGGCCGCACAGCAGGATCAGATGATCATATTCGGCCAGTTGTATCACGCCGGCCTGTGTCAGGGTCTCACCGCGCGGCGACAGATAGAAGGTCCTGCATTCAGGATGGTCGCTGCGCCATCGAGTGATCGCCTGTTGATCAGCCGCGGGCGCCGTCAAGCCATACCGGCGGACAGCTTCCTGCCAGGCCGCCAGGATCGGCCAGTCCGGTGGGCGCCCACTGCAATTGGCTCTGGAGAGACTTGGAAGAGACCAGCAGACGGATCATGTATTCGCCCTTGGCCTGGGTGAAGTTCAACTCCTCGGCGGTCCAGTTTTGCCCGCCGTCTCGGCTCAGGAAGCTGCTGGTTGTCGGCACGGTGTTGTCAATGCCCGGGTAGATGTAGTC
>RZZF01000277.1 GCA_009929975.1 Clostridia bacterium | reverse complement strand
AGATAGAGTGGCAGATGGTATCGCCGCATCATGACACCGACACCGGCAACATGATCACTGTGCTCGTGGGTCACGAGCATCGCGTTCAGCTGGTCAGCCCGGACATCAATTTCACCGAGCGCCTGCTCCAGGGTCCGTGCGCAGACACCGGCATCAATCAGAAGCCTGGTCCGTTCATTGCCGACATAGACGGCATTGCCGCTGCTGCCGCTGCGCAGGGCACATAATGTGATCGAAGCTGCTGTGCTCATTCGTTCTCGATCCGGGTGATATCTGCGCCGAGGCTGCGCATCTTGCTGATGAAATTCTCATAGCCGCGCTCGATTTTGCTGATTTCGTCAACCTCTGTGGTACCTTCAGCGACGAGACCGGCCAGGACAAGTGCCGCACCGGCTCTCAGGTCACGGGCATAGACATGAGCTCCGGTCAGTTGATGTCCACCCTCGACAATCGCCATTTTCCCCGAAATCAGAATTTCAGCGCCCATGGTCTTCAGGTCATCAATATACTGGAAACGATTGTCCCAGACACTCTCAGTCATCCGGCTTGAGCCGGCTGCTGTGCAGAGCAGAACCATGGTCTGTGGCTGCAGATCGGTCGGGAATCCGGGATACGGCATGGTCTTGAAGCTGGCGGCCTGCAGTTCCTGACCGTCATCTGTCCAGACCCGGATGCTGTCATCGCCGACATCGATATGCGCGCCCATCTCATCCAGTTTGGCGGTCAGAGGTTCCATATGTTTGGGAATCACCCCATGAACTGTGATATCACCACGGGAAAGCGCCGCCGCCAGCATATAGGTGCCGGCTTCGATCTGGTCGGGGATGATTGAATAGGTACTGCCGCCGGGCATGACGGCCACGCCGGTCACACGGATCACATCGGTACCGGCACCGCGGACATTAGCGCCCATGGTATTGAGAAAGTTGGCGACATCAACGATATGAGGTTCACGTGCTGCGTTCTCGATCACTGTTACACCGTCTGCTTTGGCCGCGGCGAGCATGATATTGATCGTCGCGCCGACGGTGACAACGTCCAGAAAGACATGTTCGCCAATCAGGCGGTCCGCCTGGACATTGATCCGGCCGTATTCAATGTGTGCCGTCGCACCCAGTGCTTCAAAGCCCTTGATATGCTGGTCAATCGGCCGCGTACCGAAATTGCAGCCGCCCGGCATGTAGATACTCGCCTTGCGGAAACGGCCGAGCAGCGCACCGAGCAGATAGTAGGAGCCCCGGATGCTGCGTCCTTTTTCATGCGTCGCTTCGTGCGTATGAATGGTACAGGGATTAATCGTCAGGACACTTTCCGAATCACGATGAATCTCCGCTCCCAGGTTTTTGCAAATTTCGATCATCACATTGATATCAGCGACATCCGGTACATTTTCAATGACACAGGGTCCATCCAGCAGCATGGCTGCGGAAATAATCCCGAGCGCCGCGTTCTTGGAACCACTGATATTGATATTGCCTGACAGGCGGTTGCCGCCTCGAATGATATAACTGGCCAAGCGCTTTTCCTTCTTTCTCATATTCATTCCGGTTAAGTCAGGTATCGAGGCTGACATTCTCCGGGACGGTTGCTTCATGAATCTGCTCCGGCTGGCCGGAGTCAGTCTGCGGGTCAAGTTCGAATATCTTATCGAGCAGCTCAGCGGCCCATGCAGAATTATCCGCTGTCAGCTGGTCAAGATCATATTGATAATCCCCGGCCTGCTGGCGCAGCTCATCCAGCGCGAGCCGATGCAGTGGCTCGCGCGGACCTCCGGGATCAGACAGTTGCTCCAGTGTATCGCGGAAGACTTTCCGGGCGATGGGAATCATGAGTGTGAATTCTGTTCCCTTGCCGAGCGTACTGCTGACATCGATGCGGCCGCCATGCAGTTCAATCAGCTCCTTGGCAATGGATAGACCCAATCCGGTCCCGCCGAACATGCGTGAACCGGTCATGTCAACCCGATAGAAACGATTGAAGATTCGCGGCAGATGTTCTTTGTCGATACCAAACCCCGTATCAGCCACCTTGACATAAATATCATCAACAAGATAACTGATATACACTTTGATATCGCCGCCGCGCTCGGTGTACTTGATCGCGTTGCTCAATAGATTCGTAATCACCCGTTCCATGGCTGTTCTGTCGACAAACACCATGGGAAAACGGGACAGCGTGAAGCAGGTCATGGTCAGATCTTTTTCGGCGGCCTGATGCTGCATCCGGTCGACGGACTGCCGGACCAGGCGGGAAAAATCGAGCAATTCCATCCGCACGCGAATTCCCTTGCTGTCGATGCTGGAGAGCAGCAGAAGATCTTCAACCAGCCGTTCCATTCGAAGCGAGTCATCATGAATCCGCCAGATGTCTTTACGGACCGCTTCCTGGTTTTTCTCGTTCAGTCCCCAGTCAAGCAGGGATTCCGAATAAGTCTTGATGGTGGTCAGAGGCGTTTTCAGTTCATGCGAGACATTCGCGACAAATTCCTTGCGCTGGCGCTCTTCATGCTCAGAATCTGTTATATCCTGCAGAATGACCAGTGTTCCGGCTCGGCGTTCCTGGTCAAACTGTGTCGGTTTGAGACGGATGCGCAAAATCCTGTCATGATGAGGCAGTTTCGCGTTCAGTTGTTCGCTGCCCAGTAAAAGCGCGGCCTGCAGACCGTTCTCACGTCCATAAGCCTCGATAAAGTCATTGAATTTTTCCGGAACCGCTTGAGGATTCAACATTTTTCGGGC
>RZZF01000276.1 GCA_009929975.1 Clostridia bacterium | reverse complement strand
CTCATTCCATAGTTTTCGGTAGCAATTATGCCCCAACGGTTTTCAAGCTGTGTTCTCATTTCCTCAGTAGAGCCTTCCGCACCGAAAAGACCGAATTTAAGCTTTATATCAGATTTTTTAACGCCCTGCTCATGAAGCACCTCTGACATATAAAGCGCATAAGACGGTGTGCTTATAAGTGCTGTACTGCCGTAATCCTGCATAATCATAATTTGCTTTTCGGTGTTGCCGCTTGACATTGGAATTACTGTTGCACCGATTTTTTCAAGCCCGTAATGCAGACCGAATCCGCCGGTGAACATACCATAGCCGAAGCAAATCTGAGCGACATCGGCATCCGTCACACCGGCCGCGGTGGCCATGCGGGCGCAGCACTCGGTCCATACCTGCATATCATGGCGTGTATATCCGACAACGATTGGTTTGCCGGTTGTACCGGACGAGGCATGGTAGCGGACGATGTCGCGCTGAGGCACGGCCATCAGGCCGAAAGGATACTGGTCCCGCAGGTCGGTTTTGACCGTCATCGGTATCCGGGACAGGTCGGCCAGTGATTGGATGTCTGAGGGTTTCAGCCCGGATTCATCCAGTTTCCGCCGATAGAAAGGAACCCGTTCATAAGCCCTGCTGACGGTCTCCTGCAATCGCTGCAGCTGTAATGTCCGCATCGGCTCCCTGGGCATGCTTTCGGCTGGACTCCATGGTTTCATGATCATTTTCCTCCAATAGAACGAGTTGATTGAGATACGCCGCGCCACGGGGCAGCGGCTGATGCCGGGTCAGCCAGCTGACCAGCGGCACAGATATCAGTGAGACAAAAATCGCCAGAACCGCCAGCCGCGGCGCCTGTGTTGCCGCGGGCTGCCCCGACAGCACGGTCAGGGCGGCTCCGATGATCACGGTGCCAAGCCCTCCGGCCATGCCGGCCGCCGCAGCCTGGCGCGTCACCTTCCGCATGAACAGGCCCCAGAGATAAGGGCCGGCAAACGCACCGGAAACCGCGCCCCATGAAAACGCCATCAGCGTCACGATCGCTCCGGGAATCAGTGCGACAACGAATGAGATAAAGACAAACAACAGGGACATCAGGCGAAGTGTACGCATTTTGTCTGACCGGAGAACCGTCCGGCTGAAAGTCGGCGCGGAAACCAGAACGACCGCGGCAAGGGTGGACATGGAAGCGGACAGCATCAGAACCAGCAGGACCGCCATCATTTCCGGCGTGAGCAGCGCGTCAAAAATCAGCGGCATCAGCAGATCGAGCCGCTCACCGTCAAATCCGAGATTCAGGCGCTGGTTGAGGAGACGGGAAAAACCGCCCATGAAATAAGCACCGCCGCCGATCACCAGCGCGAAGATCGTACTCATGACCGTGGCCCGCCGGATTGAGCGGCGGTCGCGTACGCCATTGAATTTGCCGATCATCTGCGGCAGGCCGAAGGTTCCCAGACTGGTCATCAGAATGAGAATGATCAAATCAAACGGAGCGGGACCGAGGGGTGAAACCAGTGCCTCGCCCCCGGTCAGGGCCGCCAGATCAGCCAGGCCGGTGCGCAGGCCGCCGACCACATCAATCACGCGCCAGACCATATAGACAACACCGAACAGCATGATCAGTCCCTGGATCAGGCTGTTGACCGCTGTTGAGATATAGCCGCCAAAATAAAGATACACCGCGGTGATCACGGCCATCAGCAGCATGCTCAGACGAATATCAGCCAGCACGGTTCCGCTGAAAAACCGCTGCATCAGATAACCCAGCCCCTGATAGACTGACGCGGAATACGGAATCAAAAAGATAAAAATGATCAGCGCCGAGAATTTCTCGAGACCGGGACTGTCGTAGCGGTGGCGGAAGAACTCCGCCATGGTATTGGCCTTCATCGCCTGTGTGATCCGCCGGCTGCGTTCGGCCAGCAGCCACCAGGCGAGCAGACTGCCGATCAGCGCGTTGCCGACCCCGATCCAGGCTGCCGACAGGCCGAAAGACCAGCCAAACCGACCGGCATAGCCGACAAAAATAACCGCTGAAAAATAGGCTGTACCATAAGAAAAAGAGGAGAGCCACGGCCCCATGCGCCGTCCGCCCAGAACATAATCCTCTGTGCTGTGAATCTGCCGCCGGCTGATCATGCCAACCAGAATCATGAGCGCGACAAACACAAAAAGTATCGCATACTTCATTTCCTACCGTCCTTCCATGCGTAAAGAACACTCCTACCCTGCTGCAACGCAGCCCTGCACGGACCATCTTATCATATGGGAAATGTTTTGCAATCTGAAAAAGACAGATGATGAGCGGAAAACGGTTGACAAAGCCGATCGCGACAGTCTATAATTGCAAATGCCGCTGCGGCGGACCATGATCTGCGGTCATGGCGGAATTGGCAGACGCGCACGCTTGAGGGGCGTGTGGGCAACCGTATGGGTTCAAGTCCCATTGACCGCACCAGAAAAAGCTGTCTCGAACAGGAGACAGCTTTTTTCATGCTGCGATGACTGGCAGTTCGTATCAGCGGCTCATTTTTCCGGGTGCCGCAGGCAGCGGACACCGGTCTTTTCCGGCTCAATCAATTGACCGTCTGACAGGATCGCCGCACCATAGGCACCAAGCTCAACCAGATAAGGTCCGATCGCTGTCTGAACCGGCTGATCGTTCCGGCTGATCAACACGGTCACATGAGCAGGGCCTGGCTGCGGCTGTCCGAAAACATCAATTCCTTCGTCAAGCCAGCGCCGGATCATGAC
>RZZF01000019.1 GCA_009929975.1 Clostridia bacterium | reverse complement strand
TCCTCATAGAACGCGATCGCTGAACGGGTCACGGCCGGGTCGGCAGAGGCCAGGTTCTGGCTGGCCTGAGGGCCGTGGCCGGCCGTCAGAGTGATGCCGTGATCAGCCGCGGTTTCTCTCAGCCGGATCATCGCGTCCTTTGACATATGGGGGATCGGTGTGCAGGCGATCTCCAGGGTGTCAAACCCGAGCCGCGCGGCCTTGCTGATATAAGGCAGATAGTCAGCCTGCCACTCCTCTTCCCAGTACGCATAATAAATGCCGAATTGCATGCGTGATTCTCCTTGCCGTTTTATTGATTCGAATCCGATGACATTCCTTCGAGTTCTTCATCGAAGACGACCGCGACCTTGCCGCAGCGGCCGTCTGCCATCAGACGATAGGCTTCATCAACCCGCTCCAGCGGGAAACGATGTGTAACCAGACGCTCCGGATGAAGCTGCCAGCGGACCAGCCGCTCAACCAGCTCCTCCATTTTCCAGGTGCTGGTCACCCAGGAGCCGTAAATGGTCTTCTGTTCATGGATGATATCAGGACTGGGATCAAACTGCACACTGCCGCCTTCACCGATCATGACCATTCGGCCCCATTGCCGGGTGGCCTGGATCGCGAGCCGACGGCCGTCCGCGCTGCCTGAGCAGTCCACGGCCCGTTCAACTCCATGGCCGCCGGCCAGACCCTTCAGTTCGGCCAGTGTCTCCGGACCCGGCGCGAACACCTTGTCCGCCAGCTTCATCTCCAGGGCCAGATGGCGGCGTTCCGGCGCGGGATCGACACCGTAGATCCGCTGGGCGCCCATCGCTTTCGCCAGCATCATCGCGGCCAGCCCGACAGGACCCAGGCCAACAACCAGGACATCGTGGCGGCCATCAATACCGATCCGGTCCAGCCCTTCGTAGACCGTGCCGAAACCACAGGCGACCTGCGCGCCATCGGTGTAGGTCAGCTCGTCCGGCAGCGGAATGAGATCTTTTTCATCGGCCAGCATAAACGGTGCCATACCGCCGTCACGCTGCCAGCCATAAGCCGCCCGCAGCGGACTGCTGCAGCTGATCATATAGCCGCGCCGGCAGTCCGGGCACACGCCACAGCCAGAAATATGGTAGATGATCACCCGGTCGCCTTCTTTGAAGCGGCGCATGCCGGGCCCGCAGCGGACGATCTGGCCGCACGGCTCATGGCCGGCGATTTTATCCTGATAGCCTTCCGGGCCTTTCCCGACATGTTCGCGGTAGATCGCCCGGATATCACTGCCGCAGATGGTTGACGCCTTGATGCGGATCAGGACCTGACCATGGCCGGGCTCGGGAACCGGCACCTCCCTTTGTTCCACAGTACTGTTTCCCGGAAGATACGCACCCATCATCATCGTTGCCATTTTCGCGTCCCCTTTTCTGCTGCATCATCAACTTATAGTCGTTATTATAAGCCATTTTGGTCTGAAATGGGCCATCGTTCTTCTCTTGCGGGCACCTGATCCTCAGTTTTGAACGGTTTCGGTATATAATAGAAAGACATCGATCATATCATTTGGCTCATTACCGTCAATAACAGGAGGATATTATCCATGAAAGCATTGATTATCGGAGGCACCGGAACCATCAGTACATCCATCTGCCATCGACTCGTTGAGCAGGGTTGGGATCTGACGGTTCTCAACCGTGGCCGCAGCAGGGACCGCCTGCCCGCCGAAGCCCGCCTGATTGAGGCTGACATGTCGGATGAAAAAGCCGTCGCGGCGCTTCTGCAAAATGAAACGTTCGACACGGTCGCTGAATTTATCGTCTACACCCCCGAACAGATCGAGCGGGATATCCGCTTGTTCAACGGCCGCTGCGGCCAGTATATCTTCATCAGCACCGCGTCGGCGTATCAGAAACCGCCGGCCAGTCCGCTGATCCGGGAAAGCACCCCGCTGTATAATCCCTACTGGTCCTACTCACAGGCAAAAATCGCCTGTGAGGACCGTCTGGTGGCAGCCTATCGCCAGACAGGCTTTCCGATCACCATTGTCCGGCCCAGCCACACCTATTCCGACTGGACCCTGCCTCTGGCGATTCACGGAGACAACGGCCCCTGGCAGACACTCAAACGGATCATGGAAGGCCGCCCGGTTGTCGTCCACGGCGATGGCCACACCCTCTGGACGCTGACGCACAGTGATGATTTCGCTACCGCGTTTACCGGCCTGATGGGCAACAGTCACGCGATCGGGGAAAGCTATCATATTACATCTGATGAGGCCCTGACCTGGAACCATATCTACCGGATTATCGGCAGCGCGCTCGGAGCGGAGCCCAATATCGTCCATATCTCAACCGATGAGCTGGTGGCCGCCAAGCCGGATCTGCTCGGACCGCTGCAGGGAGACAAAGCCCACTGCGCGCTGTTTGACAACAGTAAAATCAAAGCGCTGGTTCCTGACTTTCGCTGCAGTGTCCGGTTTGATCTCGGTGCCCGCCGGGTCATTGAGACCTTCAAAGCCAATCCGTCCCTGCAGCGGGATGACCCTGAATGGGACGACTTCCTCGACCGCCTGATTGCCGGAAGGCCCGTCGTCTGATCCATTCGCCGGGATATGAAAAGCGGGCCACCCGCGGCGGATCCTTTCGGAATTCCGCGGGTGATCCCGCTTTTTCTGATTGATTCACCGGTCGAGTTGACCGGCCATCATGAGGCTGCCGCAGTCCTTACGGCTGCTGGCCACCCATCTGACCACGTCCGCGGCCGCCTTGTCCACCTTGTCCGTAACGATAGCCTTCACCGGCCTCACCGTTGGCAATCCGCTCTTCACGGGCTGCGCGGTTTTCCGCACGACGAACTTCGGCTTCTGCCTTACGTGCTTCCGCAAGCTCAGGGTCAGTAAGGCACGCTTCGTCCTGAATCCGCTGGCGGACACCGGTGTCCTCACGTCCGCCGTAGCCATTCGGCCGGGCATTCGGACTCGGACCCGGTTCTCCGGTCACAGGACAGACACGAACGTCTTCATCTGCACCTTCGACGGTGGTTTCCGGTGTATCTACATCTGTGGTTTCAGCAAGCGCTGAACCCGCGACGAGAGAGAAAACCATAACGACAGCCAGCAAGCCCGTCAGTGACAGCCATTTTCTGCGATTTTTCATTGTTGTTGCCTCCTGTACTCGGCGGTCATCCCGCCTTTGATACCCTGATCATGACAGGTCAATATCTCATTTTGATGTCATTTAAAAAAATATTTCACCCTGATCAGACCTCAGGCGGGAATGGTCCAGTCGATCTGGGTATAGCTCTGCCCGTCGGAGTTCGCGGAAATCCGGCCGCCGTGAGCTTCGATGATCGCGCGGCTGATCACCAGGCCAAGCCCCGCACCTGCCCGGCCGGCGCGCCGGCTGTATTTGGTAAACAGCCGGGAAAGCTCATCCGGAGAAATACCCGGACCATTATCTCTGACCCGCAGATGCAGTTGGCCGCTGCGGATCTCGGCATGCAGTTCAATCATCGCGCCGTCACCGGCGTATTTCAGGCTGTTGCTCAAAAGATTAAGCAGCACCTGGCGGATTCTGGCCGGGTCGGCGGAAATCGTCATCTCAGATGGATAATCGGTGATCAGCTGCTGCTGGTTGCGGTCAGCCAGTGGTTTGACTCCGGCCACCACCGAGTCGAGCAGCCCGGCCAGGTCAAAGGTCTGCAGCTCGATCGGGAAAGTGCCGCCTTCTGCCAGAGACAGATCAATCAGATCGGTTGTCAGAGCCTCCAGCCGATCCGTTTCTCTTAATGATGTTCTGAGAAACTCGGGAATCTCATCCGGGCTGATCACCTGATCAAGGATGCCCTGGAGCGACATGCGCAGAATGGTCAGCGGAGTCCGCAGTTCATGGGCGATCTGCGCGATGAAGTCGAGCCGGGCATTATCAAGTTCCTGCAGCCGGGCGACCATCCGGTTGACGGATATGGCCAGGGTCTGCAGCTCTTCCTCCGGATAATCCGTCAGCCTGGCATCATACTGGCCGGAAATAATGCTGTCGGCCACCCGGCTGATCTCCGCAAATGGCCGCAAAAGCCGGCGGAAGGAGGCCGCGGCGACAGCCGCTGAAATCAGGCCGATCAACATGAATGTCAGAATCAGAACCGCGAGAAGCGGCAGTCTTCCGGAGAGAAGCGAGCCGGCGGCATCGGCTGGCAGCCAGATCAGCAGCAGCCCCGCGTCGGTCAGCAGTCCGCAGACCAGTGACGGAGTCAGCAGCCGGTCCTTATACGTACGGATCACCACAGGCTGGCCACCGGACTGACTCAGCTGCTGCAGCTGACCGTCGGTCAGCAGTCCGGTCAATTCGGCCAGAGCCTGCTCCCGGTCGGTAAATAGATCCATCATTCCATGACGCAGAGAACCTGTACTGCCCTGGTTCGGGCCGGGGCCGCCTCGTCCGGCGCTGATCTCATCCGTTTCAGCCAGCAGCATGACCCGATACGATTCATTCAGTGAAATAGACCGGATCTGCCGGTTCAATTCCTGCATGCTGGTTTCTTGATTGACCACCGCGTCGAGCAGTTCGCCGATCATCGTCGCCCGGGTTCTCAGATAATCTGTCTCACGGCGCAGCGCGCCTGCCTGCAGCAGGCCGACCGCCACCAGTGCCAGAATGAGCAGGCCGGCCAGACTGATCGGGATAAAGCGGAGCAGGAAGCGGCGAAACAGAGTTGTTTTCATGTTGCGACCTCCAGTCGGTACCCCAGGCCGCGGACAGTCCGGATCGACCAATCGCACGGTGTGCCGCGGTCAACCGCCAGCCGTTTACGCAGCCGGTCGATATAAAGATCAACCACCCGCGGCTCACCATCGAAATCAAGGCCCCAGATATGATCGGTGATCTGTTCCCGGGTCAGCGTCTGACCCGCGTTCGCGGCCAGCAGATAGAGCAGCTGGAACTCCCGCCTCGGCAGTTCAACCGGCTGATCCTCAAGCTGGACAGTCATGGTATCCGGGTCGAGCACCAGGCGGACTGTCCCCTGACGGCCCAGCGTCAGCGATTCCTGGCTGAGTCGTGGGTCACGCACGCCGGTTTCCGTCTCATGAATCCGGCGGATGACCGCCTGGACACGCAGTACCAGTTCATTCGGATCAAACGGCTTGACGACATAATCATCAGCTCCGCGCCGGAACGCGGTTGACTTGTCCTCGATTCCGCCCCGGGCCGTCATCATGATGACCGGGATCCCCTGGACCTGGCGCAGCTGGTGAATCAGCTCCAGCCCGCTGCCATCCGGCAGCATGATATCGACGAGTGCCAGATCGGGCCACGCTTGATCCAGGCTCGACAGTGCGCTGCGGATATCATGGGCCAGACTGACCGAAAAATCATTCTTTTCCAGATATCGCCGCATCAAGTGGCTGATCATCCGGTCATCATCAACAAGAAGGATCTGATACATTGGCTTTCCGGCTTTCTTTTGCTGATTTGCCTGTTCAGCAGGCATAATCGTCTGTTTATCTTCACTTTAACACCAAAACGGGCAAATGACTGTGATCTTTCGTACATTGGCGAATAGCCGAACGGAACAATCTGTCCTATACTGGTGATTGGTCCCTTTTTATTTTCGCCGACGGACGGGAGGTCGGCCGGCAGGAGGTCAGGAACATGTCCGAACAACTTATTTATCTGTCATTAGCGCTCATCTTGGGTTATGGCAGCGCCTGGCTGTTGGGGAAACTCCATTTGCCGGCCGTGACCGGCTATCTGGTCGCCGGCCTTCTTCTCAGTGTTTTCAAAGTCATTCCCATGACATCCCTGCATGGTTTTGCCATCATCTCCGATATCGCGCTCGGTTTCATCGCGTTCGCGATCGGCAGTGAGTTCAAACTGGATTTTCTGCGTAAACTGGGCAAGGCTCCGCTGGTCATCGCCGCACTGGAATCCACCGGAGCGGTCCTGATTCTGTTCGGTGTCTTCCTGTTATTCAAGGTTTCCCTGCCGCAGGCACTGCTCCTCAGCGCGATCGGCGCTGCAACCGCGCCGGCGGCAACGCTGATGGTTGTCCGCCAGTACCGGGCGAAAGGTCCGGTTACGAGCATGCTGCTGCCGGTTGTCGCGATGGATGACGCCGCGGCGCTGATGCTTTTTTCCATTGCGGCGGCGATTGCCCAGGTGCTGGTTCGTCATGAAAAGCTGTCGGTCATTTCAATGATCCTGCTGCCGCTTCTGGAGATCGTGGGATCCCTGCTGATCGGCGCGCTGCTGGGATTTCTCCTCGCCTTATTTCTCAGGCGGATTGACCGCGACCATGACCGGCTGATCTTTATCGTCGCCCTTATCTTCGCCGGAATCGGACTGTCATCATGGCTTGGGTTATCTGCGCTCCTGACCTGTATGGCACTCGGTGCGGTTTATGTCAATCTGAGCCGCCAGGCGGTTCATACGTTTAAAATCGCGGATACTGTGACGCCGCCGCTTTTTCTGCTCTTTTTTGTCTTATCCGGCGCTGAGCTCGATCTGACCGTTCTCCGCTCAATCGGCCTGATCGGACTGATCTATATCATCGGCCGGATCATCGGCAAGTTCGCCGGGGCCTGGCTGGGGGCCTGGCTGATGAAGACAGAGCCCGCCGTTCAGCGTTTTCTCGGTTGGACCCTGATTCCACAGGCCGGTGTCGCGATCGGGCTTTCGACTCTGGCACTGCGGATCGCTCCGGACTACGGCACGCAGATCCGCGCGATCATTCTCTGTGCCACATTGGTTTATGAACTGACCGGACCGGTTATCACGAAAATCGCCCTGCGTCGCGCCGGTGAAATCGCGGGGCATCAGGAACAGAGCGTTTGAGTGTCAGGACAAAGCGCTGGCGCTTTGCTACAATGAGACCAGAAAAACGCGGAATCGGGAGCTGCCATCATGAAATTACTCGTACTTGTTCTCAATAAGACAGACATTCTGGATGACCTGCTCAGGGATCTTCTCGCGACCGGTGTTCGCGGCGCGACGATCATCGATAGTACCGGGATGGCACGGGCCATCGATATCGGCGATGTTTCGATCTTCGGTTCGCTGCGGATGGTGATTGACGAGGACCGCCAGTCCAGCAAGACGCTGCTGATCGCGGTGCAGGACAGCCTGGTCGACCAGGTCAGGGCAACCATTGACAACGCCGTCGGCGGATTGTCGAAACCGGATACCGGTGTTCTGTTCGGTCTGCCGATCAGTTTCTTCGACGGAAAGGTGAACTGACCCGGTTATCCATGAGCAGGCGCAGTCTCTCAGTCAGCGGGCCGCATAACAGTAGCGGCAGCCGTGACCGCAGGTTCCATAGGTTCCGATATCAATACTGGGGCTGCAATGGCAGCCTGGACGCTGTCCCCGGTCACGGCCGGCGGCGACCGGTTGTCCGCTGATCTGCGCGATCCGTTCGGGATCGATGCAGCTGGCGGCTTCAATGCCTACCTCGGCCAGATCCGCCCCTTCACAACAGGCACGCAGCGGCAGGCCACAGGATCGGCTGATCGTGGACAACTGCCGGGCCAGCGACAGACGCAGCTCCGGGCTGACCGTTTCAATCCCACTTTCTTTCATCCAGCGTTTGATCCGCGGATAGGGATCCATGAAGCTGAAGGTACACTGGCTGACCGCCTCTTTCAGCTGTTCACACAGCGCCTGAAAGGTCCGGTTATGCCAGGCAGCGTCATATTTCGTGCTCATCAATATCGGATCGTAGCGCCAAACGATTCGCTCCCGGCCGTATTGAGCGGCCAGTTGCCGGAGCACCTGCGGTAGAGCGTCTTTGTCCGGCAGTCCCGGTTCAATATCACAGCCATATCCGGTCAGTGTGATCTGCAGTAAAAATGGATAGCCTTGCCGGTCGAGCCAGCGCAGATGCCCGAGAAATGGACGCGGGTCCTTCGTCCAGAAGACAAAGGCCGTCACATCCTGCCGCCGCAGGCTGACCTGCCGGATCTGCGAGGGCCGCCGCGGATTGCTGACCTGGATGGATCCGGCCTTTACCTGCGATATCAGCCAGTCGCCGTGAAAAGCCGGGATATCGGTTCGCCGGCTGGCGCTGATGATCATACTATTTCAGCTGTCCACCGGCCGCCCATTCCTGATGTTCAAAGAAATGGAGAAAGATCTGGTCGGTTTCCAGACCGGCCAGTGGGCCGAGCGCGGCAATGACTTCCGCCGCGAAACGGGCCTTCGCCTCACGCGGACTGGCCTGATACAGATGAACCTGGATCATCGCGCAATGTCCGGGCTCGCCGCGAAACTGCATCTCAGCGCCGGCATCGAGACGGATCATCAGCGATTTCTCACTTTTCCCCGGCAGCAAGACGATTTTTTCCCCGAGCATGTGTTTGATCTCATCGCGCTGTGGTTCGGTCAGATGAGCCCCGATATGAACATGAATGAATGGCATGATACGTTCCTCCTGATCGTTCAGAATGTAAGAAACCAGATTCCGAATCCCAGTGCGGCCGCGGCGAAAATC
Source organism: Clostridia bacterium (assembly GCA_009929975.1). Taxonomy (GTDB): domain Bacteria; phylum Bacillota; class Clostridia; order Saccharofermentanales; family UBA5734; genus SLHU01. The sequence goes on along the minus strand of RZZF01000019.1, from coordinate 4,479 downwards.
AGGAAAAAGATGATGGTCCCCTTCTCACCCAGAACCTTTCGGAACAGGCGGATCTTCGCCATCTCCCAGATACCGGCCGGCCGCTTAACCGTAATATATACGACAGCCGCCGCATATGCAATGAGTAAAATTCCCAGCAGTCCCCATCCGTTCATGATGATACCTCCCATTTAAATGACGTGCAGTACAAAGGTCAGCGATTATTCAGGCCAGCCCCCGCCGGATTCTCCGGCTGAGCAGGCCATAGACCACTCCGGTAATCAGCAGGATCAGCGCGCTGTTGAGCAGAATATCCCCCAGTCCGCTTCATGCAGGATGATCGCGTCGACTGAGCGGAACGCCCAGTAAAACGGCGACCAGTAAAGCAGAGGATGCCATTTCTCCGCCAGAAAGATCGCACCGAACATAGATCCGAAGATCGGCAGGAAGCCGATTTTCATTGATGAGACCGCGCTCATGGCATTATCATTGTAGATGCCGATCGCGAACCCGATAATCAGGCTGATCAGCGCGATCGAGAGAATAACCAGCGTGACCATGGCGTATTGAATCCCCTCATAGCCCATGATCAGGAGAATCAGCCAGGCATGGATGATCGGGATCACGAATCCCAGCAGGCCCTTGCCGATGATGTATTCCAGCCGGCTGATCGCGGCCACATTAACGGCTGCCAGCGTTTTTTCCTGTTTCTCCTCCACCAGGTTGAGCATGACGATCATGCCGCCGAACACTGAGGTGAACACCAAGAGAATGTTGCCGCCATAACGTGCGAGCGGAGAAAGCGTCCAGCCGATATCCGAAAAGGAGATAGTCAAAGGCAGGTCAGAAGGCGGCTCCTGCCAGACCTGCAGGATTCCCCGCACCATGGTGTCTGACCCCTTTTGTTCCTGGCCGTCGGCGATAATTTCGATCTGCTCTCCATCCACCATGACACCGAAGACATCATCGGTCGCCCGGACTCGGCGCAGAACCGCTTCCCGGTCTGCCAGAATCTCAACACTGCCATGCGCTTCCAGCATGTCGACCAGCGTCTGGGGACTGCCTTCAACGACAGCTGTACTGACCAGATTTTCTCCGGCTCCGGGAATGAACGCACGCAGCAGGCCGGCGATCAGCAGCGGCGCCAGGAGGATATACAGGATCATATTGTCACGCAGGCCACTCTTGATATCGCGCCGCGCGATCGCGAATATTCGTCGGAACATCATGGTCCTCCTTATATCGTCAGCGTTTTGCGATAACGCAGTCCCGCCAGGACATACAAAACCGCTGCCGCCAGAATGAAGATCATTGACCAGAAAACGATCATCCCACCGTCCGGCTGTGCTGCCAGGGTTTCACGGAAAGCATACAGCATCGGATAGGCAGGCAGAATGCGGATCGGCCATGGAGAAAAGGATGGCATCAGATAGGAAACGGTGGCCAGCGACATGATGACAATGACCACATAAAGCGCACCGAGTGATTTGGTCATTGAATCAAAGAAACTGGCGACCAGCAGGCCCAGCGCGCTGCCAAACAAATTGCAAGCGGTCATGATGACCAGAAAATAGCCGAAATGAACCGTGCTTCCGGCCACCGCCAGCACGGTCAGTGATCCGGTGATCAGCCCGGTCACCAGCATCATCAGCACCTTGCCGGTCAGGTAGGTCCAGATGCTGGCCGGTGTTACGGCCACCGCCCGGATCGTCCCCTCGTCCTTATCAATATAGATATAGGCCGCGATGATGAACAGACCGACCATGGCGGAGTTGAGAACAAGAAACACCGGCAGCAGATGCAGGCGGTCACTGATGCCGTCAGGCATGCCGTCCAGCCGGGTTATGACAGTCGGATCCGTAAAACCGGGCAGGCTTTGCAGCTGCTGTGCCGTGAACAGAGTTTCCATCAGCTGTCTTTGTTTCTCGCTTTCGTACCCCTGCAGCACAACCTCAACCGCGATCCGGCCGTCATCCTGTCGCAGCAGAAGACCCATCGCGTTATGATCGTCATGCAGCGCGGACCGGACATCCTCCTCTGAATCAAAGACCAGCAGCTGATCTTCCTGCTCCTGGCCGAGCAGATCGGACCAGACCGCCCTGTCCGGCAGTTCAGCGTCCAGATACAGGTACAGTGTCTGTTCGCTGGTAAAACTCTCCGGCACAACGAAGAGAAGAACCGCGACAATCAGCAGCGCCATGATAATCTCGATGTACAGATAGAAACTGCGCAGCGACATCGTCATGTCCTTGTGGAATGTCGTGAGCAGCTTTTTCATATCAGTTCCCTGCCTGTCACCTTAATGAAGATCTCTTCCAGACTGGCTTCCCGGGTGTGCATGATTTCAATCTCCGCGCTGCCGATGATCGTCTGCAGCCTGAGACGTTCCTGTTCATCAGTCAACGACAGCAGTTCTTTATGGCTCTGGTTATTTTCGCGGTACTCCACCTGAACGAGGCGCTCGCCGTAGCGCAGTTTGAGATTGCGCGGCGTATCCACCAGCTTCAGTTCACCTTCAACGATGAACCCGATCCGGTCGCTCAGCTGTTCTGCCAGCACCATATTATGCGTTGTCAGCAGAATGGTCGTGCCGCTTTGTTTCCGCTCCAGAATGATTTCTCGGATCTGCGCGGCGATCGCCGGATCGAGCCCGGTGGTCGGTTCATCGAGAAACCAGAGTGCCGGCTGGTTGATCAGGCTGCGGGCAAAGGTCAGACGATGCTTCATACCTTTTGAGAAAGAGGCGGCTTTCTGGTTGGCGACCTGATCCAGCCCGACCATTTTCAACAGATCTTCCGGCTCCAGCGTTGCGGTATCAAACAAGCGCCGGTAAAACACCAGGTTCTCAAGCGCGGTCAGTTTGCTATAGACATTGGACTGTTCGAACGACACCCCGATCTGGTTGAACAATTGACGGGATCGGTGGCGCAGATCATATCCGGCGACTTCGGCCCGCCCGCCCTGCAGCGGCAGCAGCCCGGTCAGAATGCCCTGCGTGGTCGATTTACCCGCCCCGGACGGACCGAGCAGCGCGAATACCTCACCTTTTTCCACCTCAAAACTGATGTCGCGGATCGCCGGCCGGCTGCCGTGAGCATAGGTATACGTCAATTCGCTGACATTAATCATTCGCTGTGTCCTCCTGTGCTGTTTCACTTTGGCTGTTCAGGCCGATTCCTGACTGGAGCAGCTGAATCATCTGGTCGGCATACCTCATATAATCTGAACCGATTTGATGATTATGCTGCAGATAATAGTCCGATGTCGCGCTGCTGAGTACCGTGATCAGGTGGGCGGTCAACGGCACATCGAGATCTGAACGGCATTCTCCCCGTTCCATCGCCTGTTCAATCAGCGGGCAGAAAAATTCGTCGGCCGCGCGTGTATTCTGCTGCATGATCTCCAGATAGATCGGATGATCGTGATCCTGCATCAGGCGTGAGATGATTTTCTGCCAATCCGGATGCTCACTGGCAAATCGCAGCCCAGCGGCAAACAATTCATGCAGCAGATCAAAAAATTCCTGGTGCGCGTTTTCATTAAGATACGCCTTGAGCATTTGTGCCTTCTGCTCTGCCAACAGGCTGATCAGATGGAGATAGAGGTCTTTCTTATCGCTGAAATACTGATAAAAACTGCCTTTGGCGATTCGCGCGGCCTCGACGATCCGGTTGATGCTGGCGGCGTCGTAATGGTAATCGGTGAATTCCCGCACCGCCGCCTTTTCGATTCGCAGGCGCTTATCCGGCGGCAAACGGAAAAATGTCTCGCTCGGCAAATCATCATCTCCAATCCTGCGGCCACGGCCGATCTGGTGTGACTTATAAGTCATATGACTTATTAGTCACATTTTACAGCGGCTTTATTTACCTGTCAAGATCAATAGAAACAGGCAGACCATTCATCCGTACGGACTCAGTCTGCCTGCCTCCTGAGGTGTACTTTCATTGAAGTACCCCCTTTGTTCAATTGTCCCGCGATCTGATCACGGTAAGGCCAGAGAGTTCTGGCATCAGCATTGATGATCTGCCATTGAATCGGAGTCTCAATCAGGTTCAATACAGGATTCCTGCCGGACAAATAAGCGGCTGGACAGAAATTAATACTGATAATGCTGCGGTTCAAGATTCTTGATCTATATGAACTGGAATCCTTTGAATCCTTGCACCCGATGGGAGCTTCAGCTAGACCAGTGGTCTGTCAGTCATTATTTGCAGATACAGATGCGTCAATGCCTCAGAATCGACGGGACACTCCCGATGCCTGGGTTATAGGGTTGGGAGTACCATTATTGTAGAAAACGCTATGCACTTTGTCAATCATCGATGCTTCTTTCTCTGTGGATTTGTACACATTGCGGAGCATTCCTCCTCCCACTGAAAAAGCAGCCCCGGAACATCAGTTCCAGAGCTGCTTAAGTGTTACAGGGTATGTCCGGCCAGGTCAGCTGCCGATGATGAATTTCACCACAAAGAGCGCGGCGACAACAATTGCCAGAAT
>RZZF01000275.1 GCA_009929975.1 Clostridia bacterium | reverse complement strand
CCCACTTTATTTTGAAGAAGTACAAGATAAACGGCATCGAATCGGCGTCACAGGCTGACGTACAGCGGGAGGCTGTCATTTTATGAGCATCGAAGACCGGCTGTCTCAGTATGTGAGATCGGTCCCAGCCTCCGGCATCCGGAAATTCTTCGATCTGGCCAACGAAATGAAAGGCCAGGTCATTTCTCTTTCAATCGGTGAACCGGATTTCGTAACGCCCTGGAGTGTCAGAGAGGCGGGTATTTACTCGCTTGAGCTGGGAAACACCCATTACTCGCCCAATCAGGGCTTTATCCGTCTGCGCGAAGCGATCTGCCGCTATATGGACCAGCGTTTCAGCCTGCCATATCAGCCGGAAAATGAAATCGTCGTGACCGTTGGCGGCAGTGAGGCGATCGACCTCTGTGTCCGCGCGCTGATCAATCCGGGGGATGAAGTTGTCATCCCTGAACCATGTTTTGTCGCTTACCAGGCCTGCGTCTCGCTTTCCGGCGGAATTCCGGTCAGTGTCAGCTGTACCGCGGAAAATGGTTTCAAGGTAACGGCTGAGCAGCTGGAGCAGGCGATCACACCGAAAACCAAACTGGTGATGCTCGGGTATCCGAATAATCCGACCGGGGCGGTGCTCGAACGGGAAGATGTGGCCGCGCTGGCTGAAGTCCTGGTCCGGCATGACTGCCTGGTTCTCTCAGATGAACTTTATGCGGAACTGACCTATGCACCGGCAAAGCATGTCTCAATCGCCGGCATGCCCGGCATGCGGGAGCGTTCTGTTGTGATCGGCGGATTTTCCAAGGCCTTCGCGATGACCGGCTGGCGGATCGGCTATGCCTGTGGTCCGTCGGTTCTGATCGGCGCTATGAACAAGATTCACCAGTACGCGATCATGTGTTCGCCGACAACAGCCCAGGCAGCGGCAGAAGAAGCGATCAACAACGCGGAGGAACTGATCAGTCCCATGCGCGATGAATACAATCTCCGCCGCCGTTATGTCGTCAACGCGTGCCGTGACGCGGGCCTGCCCTGCTTTGAGCCGCTGGGCGCTTTTTATGTTTTTCCGGATATCCGCTCCACCGGCCTGGATTCAAGTACATTCTGTGAACAGTTTCTCAAGACGGAGAAAGTCGCGATCGTCCCCGGCCATGCCTTCGGTGCCAGCGGGGAGGGTCATGTCCGGATCAGCTATGCCGCGTCAATGGAGAATATCCGGGAAGCGATGATCCGGCTCAAGCATTTTACAGCAGGGAGAGGTTCTCAATGATTCAATATGATGCCATACGCCAGAAGATCAACGCACTGGCTCCCGAACTGGAAAAGCTGCGGGTCGCGCTGCGGATCGACCAGACGAGTGACCAGGCGGCTGAACTGGAGGCCAGAGCCCAGGATCCGAATTTCTGGAATGATGTGGCGGCCGCGCAGGAAATGCAGACTCAGATGCGACGCCTTCGTCAGAAAATCGAGCGGTATGACACCTTGATCCGTGAATATGAAGATCTCAAGGTTTTGTGTGAACTCGGTGATGAAGCGGAAGATCTGGAGATTCTATCTGAGGTTGAAGACGGCTGGAAAATGGTGGAGGAACGTTATGAGACGCAACGCCTGGAAACGCTGTTCACCGGCGAATATGACAGCCATAACGCGATTTTGACCCTGCATGCCGGGGCCGGCGGTACGGAAGCCCAGGATTGGGCGGAGATGCTGTATCGCATGTTCACCCGCTGGGCTGAAGATCACGGGTTTGACGTCAAGCTTCTCGATTTACAGGAGGGTGAGGAGGCCGGCATCAAGAGTGTCTCCTTCATGCTGAACGGCGATAACGCATATGGCTACCTGCGCTCTGAAATCGGTGTACACCGGCTGGTCCGGATTTCTCCGTTCGATTCATCGGGACGCCGCCATACCTCGTTCGCGTCTCTGGAAGTTTTGCCGGAACTGGATGATTCCATTCAGATTGATATCCGTCAGGAAGACTTGCGGGTTGACACCTACCGGGCATCCGGTGCCGGCGGCCAGCATATCAACAAGACCGACTCAGCCGTGCGCCTGACGCATATTCCCACCGGCGTCGTCGTATCCTGCCAGACCGAACGGTCGCAAGTCCAGAACCGTGAAACCGCGATGAATATGCTGAAAGCCAAGCTGTTCACCATGGCCAGAGAGGCACAGATGGACCGGATCGAAGATCTTAAGGGCAATCAGATGGATATCGCCTGGGGCAGCCAGATCCGTTCCTATGTCTTCTGTCCGTATACCATGGTCAAGGACCATCGTACCGGCTATGAAGAAGGTGATGTCGATGCTGTCATGGACGGGCGCCTTGACGGATTCATCAACGCGTATCTGTCTGGTCAGAAAATCGAGAAATAGGGATCGTCCTGCCCCGTGTCCTGTGCTTTTCACTGATTGACGGGGTTCGTGACTATTGCTACTATATAAGCATATTGATGATGTGGTGTTATCGGACTTGACTGGAATCAAACACACGATGACAGACACTGATCATGTCTCATATATGTCCGATGATATGGATTGGACGTTTCTACAAGGCGACCGTAAATTGCCCTGCTATGGGACCATCCCCCTTCATGTGTTTCCGGCACGGTTGTTGATGTGTCCGGATCTGGTGGTTGGGACTGGTCTGGCAGCGGGGTAAACCCCGTTTTTTTGTTCGTGGCATTCAGCCAGTCTGCAGGAGGAAAAATGAAAAAAGTACTTGTCATAATGGGCAGCGATTCCGATCTATCGGTGATGGAAC
>RZZF01000018.1 GCA_009929975.1 Clostridia bacterium | reverse complement strand
GATTTCAGGCGCTCCGAGCTGCAGCAGCTTATTCAGGCGGTTATTGCGGTTGATGACCCGGCGGTAGAGATCATTGAGGTCAGAGGTCGCGAAGCGGCCACCGTCCAACTGCACCATCGGGCGCAGCTCAGGCGGCAGGACAGGCAGGACATCGAGCACCATCCAATCCGGATGATTACCGGATTTCTTGAAGGCCTCAACAACTTCCAGACGCTTGACGATACGGACTTTCTTCTGGCCGCTGGCTGAACGGAATTCCTCACGCAGCTGTTCGGCCATTTCATCGATATTGATCGCCGCCAGCAATTCCTTGACTGCCTCCGCTCCCATTTTGGCACGGAACGCGTTCTTGCCGTAATTCTCGACGGCCTCGCGATATTCGCGGTCCGTGATGACCTGGCGCGGCGTGAAACTGGTCATGCCGGGGTCAATCACCACATAAGCGGCGAAATAGAGGACCTTTTCCAGATTGCGGGGCGACATGTCCAGGATCAGGCCCATCCGGCTCGGGATACCCCGGAAATACCAGATATGCGAGACAGGAGCGGCCAGCTTGATGTGGCCCAGGCGTTCGCGCCGCACCTTGGATTTGGTGACTTCAACACCGCAGCGGTCACAGACAATGCCTTTATAGCGGATTTTCTTATATTTGCCGCAATGGCATTCCCAGTCTTTGGTCGGCCCGAAGATCTTCTCACAGAACAGGCCGTCCCGTTCCGGCTTCAGTGTCCGGTAATTGATCGTTTCCGGTTTCTTGACCTCACCCCGGGACCATTCCAATATTTTCTCTGGTGAAGCGAGCGCGATACCGATCGCTTCGAAATTATTCATTTCAAGTGATTGATTGTGCATGGAGACTCCTTCCGCAGCAAGCGTTTCTCATGGCCCGAAGGCCGGGAACCGACTGATCCTCACATCGGCCGTGAACCGGATCAGTCTTCTTCGTCGTCCAGGTCTGAACTGTCGTCAATGATACCGCCATCCTCATCAAGGTCACCCTCGCTGAAACCGGCAGCCGACAGACTCTCATCGACTGTGAACGTTCCCATCAGTTCATCGAGCTTATTACGGTCTATTTCCGGAAGATCATTATCTTCTTCATCGGACTCACGGATGTCGAGCAGCTGGTTTTCTTCTGAATAGACACGGACATCCAGGGCCAGACTCTGCAATTCCTTGACCAGGACCTTGAAGGACTCAGGCACACCGGCCTCCGGTACACTTTCGCCCTTGACAATCGCCTCATAAGTCTTGGTTCGTCCGACGATATCATCCGATTTTACGGTCAGAATCTCCTGCAGTGTATAGCTGGCGCCATACGCTTCAAGCGCCCACACTTCCATCTCGCCAAAACGCTGTCCGCCGAACTGGGCCTTGCCGCCGAGAGGCTGCTGGGTTACCAGTGAATACGGACCGATGGAGCGGGCATGAATCTTATCATCAACCAGATGGAGCAGTTTCAGGTAGTACATGATACCGACGGTGATTCTGCTTTCAAACGGTTCACCGGTACGGCCATCAAAGAGAATGGTTTTGCCATCCGGGTCCATGCCGGCCAGACTGAAGGCCTCTGTGATATCACTTTCACTCGCGCCGTCAAAAACGGGTGTCGCGACTTTCCAGCCAAGGGTCTGCGCGGCGCGTCCGAGATGGACCTCCAGCAGCTGGCCGATATTCATTCGCGATGGAACACCGAGCGGATTGAGAACAATATCAAGCGGAGTGCCGTCCGGCAGGAAGGGCATGTCTTCTTCCGGCAGAATGCGGGAAATAACACCCTTGTTGCCATGTCGTCCGGCCATTTTATCACCAACAGAGATTTTGCGTTTCTGAGCGATGTAGACGCGAACCAGTTTATTGACACCATGCTTCAGGTCGTCATCATTCTCTCTGGTAAAGACTTTGACATCAACAACAATACCGGACTCACCATGGGGGATTCGCACGGATGTGTCACGGACTTCACGGACTTTCTCGCCGAAAATCGCGCGGTACAAGCGCTCTTCCGCCGTCAGCTCGGTCTCCCCTTTCGGCGTGACTTTACCGACGATAATATCACCGGCGAACACTTCAGCACCGATCCGGATCACACCATCTTCATCGAGATCCTTCAGTGCTTCATCACCGACATTGGGAATTTCACGGGTGATTTCCTCCGGTCCGAGTTTGGTATCGCGGGCTTCACACTCATACTCCTCAATATGAATCGAGGTGTAGACATCATCACGGACCAGACGTTCACTGATCAGGACGGCGTCTTCATAGTTATAGCCTTCCCAGGTCATGAATCCGATCAGGACATTGCGGCCGAGCGCCATCTCGCCCTGTTCGGTTGACGGGCCGTCCGCGATGATATCGCCGGCCTTGACTTTTTCGCCACGGCTGACCAGAGGACGCTGATTGATGCAGGTGCCCTGGTTTGACCGTTCATATTTGGTCAGAACATAGGTATCATTGGTCAGGGCATCCACCTTGATCACAATTTTCGCCGCACTGACATACTCAACTGTACCGTCATGGCGGGCAACGACGCAGACGCCGGAGTCTTTGGCGGCGCGATATTCCATCCCCGTTCCGATGATCGGGGATTCGGTCTTGATCAGCGGCACAGCCTGACGCTGCATGTTGGAACCCATCAGGGCACGGTTCGCGTCGTCATTGCCGAGAAATGGGATCAGGGCAGTCGCGACTGAAACAAGCTGCTTCGGCGAAACGTCCATCAGATCAACCTGACCCGGATCAACTTCAAGAAATTTATCCAGATAACGGCAGACAATCCGCTTGTCCATGAAATGGCCATCCGCGTCGAGCGGCTCATTCGCCTGGGCGATATAATAGTAATCTTCTTCGTCGGCGGTCATATAGCGGACTTCGCGGGTGACCAGACCTTTTTCCTTATCATAGACACGGTATGGCGTCTCAATAAAACCATAACGGTTGATCCGGCCATAGGTCGCCAGTGAATTGATCAGTCCGATGTTCGGACCTTCAGGTGTTTCGATCGGGCACATGCGTCCATAATGCGAGGAATGAACGTCACGCACTTCGAAGTTCGCGCGTTCACGGGAAAGACCACCCGGGCCCAACGCAGACAGACGGCGCTTATGGGTCAGTTCAGCCAGCGGGTTCGGCTGGTCCATGAACTGGGAGAGCTGGCTGGAGCCGAAGAACTCCTTGATCGCGGCGCTGACCGGCCGGGTATTGACGATCATCTGGGGGGTCGCGTTCTCCATATCCGACAGCGTGCCCATGCGTTCGCGCACAACACGCTCCATCCGGGAAAAACCAACCCGGATCTGATTCTGCAGCAGCTCGCCGACTGAACGGATGCGGCGGTTGCCGAGATGATCAATATCATCTTTTTCACCGATACCGTATTCCAGTCCGATCAGATAACTGACCGACGCGGCAATATCTTCAACGGTCAGATGTTTGGGCATCAGAAGGCCGACTGAACTCATCAGCCGGTCTTTCAGCGTTTTCACCGGAGTGTCGCTGTCTTTCGCGTCCTGGATGATATCACGCAGGATACCCGTTCTGACACATTCAGTGAGTCCGAGGCGGGCGGCGCTGAAATCCTCACCCAATTCCTCATCGGTAAAGAACCGCTTGATATACTGGGTCGGCTCTACCCGGTTATTGCCGATAATCCGCAGACGGTTATCAAGCTGTGTAAACTGTTCGCCGGATTGACGGATCGGATAGACATCAACTTCATTGATGCCGGCCGCCTGTATGGCGTTGGCCATTTCAGCGGTGATGATCTCATCCTGGGCGGCGAGCAGCTCACCGTTCTCATCAATGACATTGGCCGAGGCGCGATGGCCGCGCAGGCGGGCCGCCAGCGCGAGTTTCTTATTAATTTTATAAATGCCGACACGCGCCAGATCATAGCGTTTCGGATCAAAAAACATGTTATTGAGCAGCGTTTCAGCGCCTTCAACCGACACCGGCTCACCCGGACGCAGTTTTTTATAAAGTTCCTGGAGCCCTTCTTCACGATTGCGGCAGCCGTCTTTCAGCATGGTCTGAACAATGCTGTTTTCCTCACCGAACGCGGCAACAATCTGTTCATTGGTACTGAAGCCCAGTGAACGCAGCAAAATTGTCAGATGAAATTTCCGGGTGCGGTCAACCCGAACCCAGAGCAGGTCATTGGAGTCGGTCTCGTACTCGAGCCAGGCGCCGCGGTTGGGAATGATCTGTGAGCTGTACAGCTCTTTATCATTTTTATCCAGTCCGGTATCAAAATACGCGCCGGGTGAACGGACGAGCTGACTGATGATAACCCGTTCAGCACCATTAATGATAAACGTACCGTTGTCCGTCATGATCGGGAACTCGCCGATATAGATCTGCTGATCTTTCAGAATGTCCTCTTTTTTGTTATGAAGTCTTACCTTGACCCGCATCGGGGCAGCAAAATTCGCGTCGCGCTCCTTACATTCTTCAATCGAATAGGTTGGGCTGTTGACATCAAATTCCTTGTCTATGAAAGAAAGTTCAATTTCACCGGAATAATCCGTTATCGGTGAAACATCACGCAACACTTCCATGAGACCTTCATCAAGAAACCACTGGTAACTGTTTTTCTGAATCTCAATGAGATTCGGCATATCAATCACTTCGTCAATTCTCGAATAGGACATTCTCTCGGTTCTTCCCAGTTTGACGGGTTTCACCATTAACGATCACCTCACGCTTGTTTCGGCCTGGCCGTTCCGTATTCTGTCGCACTGTTCTGAAGGTTGTTGACGGCGTCATGTCAGATGGTATAATCAGAGCATAGCCGTTATGAGTACGGACTTATTTCTTCCCGTTTCTGAGCAGCAGGCAACAGTCTGCCACCTTATGACGCGTTATAAGATAATAACACTTAGCCTTGAAGGTGTCAACGAGCGCGGACATCTTTTTTTGTGTTCGATCGGCGGCCGGCTGGCTATCCGGCCAGCCGCCCTGTCCGCTCAGTCTGCCGGCCGGTTCCAACGGCCGGACCATGAAAAACGGCCAGCTGTGTCCAGTCTGGCCGTTCTTATTTTTCTGATCAGGTCCGGCCGGGTCAGCCGACCAGGCGCATTCCGAAGCCACGCGTTTCATAGGGGCGCTCTTCCTTGGCCTGGGTCAGATGTTCGGTAAAGGCGGCATCCCGCAAGGCTTTATCAACCTCAACCTGCCAGGCAATTCCCTTCTGATTGGAAAAATACATGACGTGATAACCGAAATCAGTCTCAACTATACCGGTATCACCGTTATTACGCTGAGGATCGAAGCACCAGGCATCAAACGGCTCAACCATCATGCCGCGCGAAACATCTTCATACAGACCACCCTGCGCCGCATTGCCGTCCGCGCTGTTTTCGGCGGCCAGTGCCGCGAACGCGTCTTCTGTCATTTCCCCGGCCAGATAGTCAGCGAGAATACGGTCGGCCTCAGTCTTCGCTTCTTTGCGCTGTTCTTCCGTGCTGCTGTTGAGCGGCGAGCTGACAAGGATATGGCGGACATCAATGTAATGGTAATCAGGCCGGTAGCGCTCAATCAGATACACCACATAATAGCCTGCGGTTGACTCAACCACATCGAGATCGCCGGCCTTGCGCGCGTCGTCAAACAGCCAGTTCGCGACATAGATCGGGTTGACCCGTTCCTTCGTCCGGCCGCTGACCAGTGTCAGATCGTCATTCTCATATGATTCGCGCTGCTCGTCAGTGGCAAATATGACGCTCTGTTCACGAAAATCCGATTCATTTTCGATGGCGTCAGCCATTTTTTTCGCCTGATCTTCAGCCAGCTTCATCGCCTTTGTCCTTCCGGCCTCGCTGGCATCTTCCGGAATATCAGCGGCGATATAGAAGGATCGATAGTCCACAGCGTCATAGGTCGCCTTATTTTCCTGATAATATGCATCCAGTTCACTCTCGCTGAACGAAAATCCATCGGCGACCGCATCCGCTCCCAGTCCTGACATCAGGCTGCGATGATAGACACGGCTCAGGACTGTCTCATTGACACCTGTTCCATAGGCGGCCGATAGATACTGGTTCAAGGTCATCCCCTGCTGCTTTGCCTGATCCTTGAGCGTCGTGATCATTGTATCAATCTGTGACTGCTGATCATCAGAAAGCGTCAGGCCGCGGCTTTCAGCTTCTTCCGCCAGCAGTACAGCCTCATGCAGCTGCATGACCGCAAGTTCCTTGATATATTGATCGATGGTCTGCTCATCATCCAGGCCGCTCAGTGATTTCAACGTGGTCTGTCCTTCAGCGGTATTCGGGTCAATGCCATAGGATGTCAGCAGCGTGTGATAATAATAACTCACCTCAGCCGGCATGATTTTTTCATCACCGATGACCATAGCGCTCATCTGGCGATGCGGCACACCGGCACGGAACAAGGCCCAGACACCTGCACTGAGCAGCAGCGCGACGATCAACGTCCAACTGATAATCCTGGTTTTGATATTGGACGTCCGCAGCGGTTTTTTCGCGCCGTCACGTGATTTCAATTCGGCCAGCCGTTCACGGCGCTGTTCGCGCAGTGATTCAGCTTTCCATTTTTCCACGGGTGCTTTTTTATCTTGATCAGTTGATTTGCTCATCTCATACCCCATCCTTAAAATTTTCTCTTCTGGATCGGTCGCCGGCACACGGCTGACGCATATCCGACATTATAAACGCCATCCGGCAGATGCACAACTGCCGGCAGCTAAGCCGACTTCATCATAAAAGGTGTTTGTGACAAAAGTATGGCGTTCAGGATTGTTTTTTGCGTCGTGGCGAGCTGAAACCCAGTTCTGCCGCCTTTTTGTAGAAACTGGTGCTGCCGAGTCCGCTCTGCCCGGCCGCGTCCCGGCCGCTGATTTCACCTCTGGCCCAGGATTGGCAGATGGATCGAAAATCAGCAGGCACGGCGGCTGGTGGGCGGCCGATCCTGCGGCCATCCTGCCGGGCGGCGCGAATGCCAGCCTTCTTCCGCTGTGAATGGTACGAAAACTCCAGACGGGCAAACGATTCAAGCACCTGGATCGACTGCCGTCCGGCCTGACTGCGGCTGTCGATGCCTTCCTCCAGAATCACCAGATGCGCGCCGAGCGCTTCTATTTGATGCCACAGTTCGAGAAAATCACGCAAATGGTCACACAAGCGGTCAGCCGCTCCGGCAAAGATCAGATCGTCAGGACGCAGAATAGAAAGCAGCCGCTCCCTCTGCGGACGTGACGGTGGATTGTTCACTGCCCCGCGGTTGAGACGATCGATGAAAATCCGCTCAAATCCGCCAATATGATCCAGTTGCAAGGCCTGGCGGCTGACATCCGTCTCATGTTCATCCAGCAGCATATACGCATAGCGTGCCATCAGCCGACCCCTTGATCTTCCGGTTTCGTCCGCGGCGTCATGGCATCAACAAACGCGATCAGCTGGTCAGGCGTTTCCAGCCAGAGATCAGGCCCGGCCGCCTTCAGCTCATCCTGAGGCATCGCCGTCCATCCGACCATGGCCGTCAGGCATCCGGCATTCTGTCCACTGTAAAGATCGTGCAGACTGTCGCCGACGAAAATGACCCTGGACGGGTCATCAGCACCAAGATCACGCATGGCGGCCAGCACCGGATCAGCTTCCGGCTTGTGCCGCTCTGTCGATTCCTTGGCGATCACCGTTTTAAACCAGGGAGCCAGATCAAACACCGCCATGCTCCGGGTCGCGGAAATCATCAGCTTTGAAGTCACGATACCCAGCGGGATATTCCGCTGACGCAAAGCTTCGAGCATGGGAATGACGCCGGTGAACAGACCGATATGGCTGGTCAGGCGATCGTGATTAAAATCCATGTACGCGGCTATTTTCTCTTTGATCAACTGCGGCGGATCACCGCTGAAAAAGGATTCCAGTGGTGTTCCAATGGTCGACCGGATCATGTCCTCATCACCGGGATGCCCGTCAAAAGTCTGCAGGACATACTGAAATGACTCAACAATGAGCGGGACGGTGTCAAGAAGTGTTCCATCCAGATCAAAGAGAACAGCCTGGCAGGCAGGGAGTTTATTCGTCATCCTCAGCTCCTTCATCTTCATCGTCCGGCAGCAGCCTGAGCTGAACTCTGGAGACACGTCGTTCATCCATCTCCAGTACATTGATGAGCAGGCGATCGTACTGAACCTCAGGCAGCTCATTTTCCTCCGGGATCCGGCCCAGCAGGCTGATCACAAAACCGGCGATGGTATCATAGTCATCATCAGGGAAATCCATGCCGACGGCTTCACCGACTTCATGCAGCGGAGCGGTGCCAACAACAATAAACGTGTGATTGCCGCGGGCAACGATCTCCTGTTCTTCCTCATCATATTCATCCTGAATATTGCCGACGATCTCCTCAAGCAGGTCCTCGATCGTCACGATGCCGGCCGTACCGCCGTATTCGTCAATGACAATCGCCATCTGGATGCGATCGCGCTGCATTTCGCGGAACAGGCCGTCGATCTGTTTGGACTCAGGGACAAAATACGGGGTCCGGATCATGTGGCGCAGTGAAAACGGCTGTTTCAGACCTTCAGCGGCATGGTAGAGAATATCCTTGATATGAAGAACACCAATGACATTGTCGAGGTTTTCTTCATAAACCGGAATTCGTGTGTATTTCTCATGAACTGCGATCTCAAGGACTTCAGAAAAATCAGATTCAACATCAAGCGCGACGACATTGGTGCGATGTGTCATGATTTCAGACACATCCTTATCGTTGAACTCAAAAATATTTTCGATCATTTCCTTTTCTTCAGCATGGATCGCGCCGGATTCCCGACCGACATCCACCATCATGCGGATCTCTTCCTCCGTCACATGACGGCTGACCTGGGTCGGGTCGATCCGGAACAGCCGGAGAACCAGATGGGTCAGTCCGGTTGAAAGCCAGACAAACGGCCGCAGCACCATACCGCTGAAAATGATCGGACCCGCGCTCAGCCGGGCAAAGCGTTCCGGCCGGTGCTGGGCCAGACGCCGCGGAACCTGCTCGCCGAAAACAAACATGACGAAAGCAAGCAAAAGCGTCAGGGCGAAAATAATCAGCGGGCGCAGCCATTCCTGCTCCGGAGACAGCGTCAAAAAAATCCGATCGGTCAGACGGACCGCCGCGTAAGCCGCTGCCATGAAACCGGCCAGTATGCCGCCGATTTGTGTTGTCGCGAGAAAGCGGCTTGGCTCGCTGATCAGGCGAAGCAGGCGGGACGCCTGGCGATCACCCTCTTCGGCCTCATTGCGAATCCGATTGTCGTTCAGTGTGATGACGGCAATCTCAGAGGCTGAGAAAAAAGCATGAATCAGAATAAGAACAATCAGGACAATGATGTCAACCAGTGCAGCGGTCAATGGTGTCTGTGAACCAGAAGCAACAACTAGCGCCGCGCAGCGTATGGGAACGTCTTCCACTTTGAAGCTACTCCTTCACCCGTCTGGGGTTTACATGTTTTCTGAGGTATTCCGGCGCTGACCGGTCAAACCAATCATATCAGTTTTGCCTGACCCGGGCAATATCCGGGCTCAGACCGACAGGCCGTCGATCAGGATGCGCACGCCAATCAGCATCAGGATGACACCACCGGCAACGCAGGCCCTTCTCTGAAAGAAGATCCCCAGCCGCCGTCCGATCAGCATACCGGAAAAAGCGATGGTCAGTGTCGTTCCGCCAATCAGAGCTAAAGCGGGGACGATGGCCGTTTCAGTGGCTGAAAGGCTCAGTCCGGCTGCCATCGCGTCGATTGATGTGGCCAGGCCTAGCAGCGACAGCCGCCGCCAGGACAGAGGATCGGCCGGACAGGCAGTTTTTGCCTCATCATCAGGCAGTACTTTTTCATGTAATGTATCATAGATCAGATGTCCGCCGATCAGCAGGAGGAGGCCGAACGCAAGCCAGTGGCTGAAACGGCTGATCACATCAAGAAGTGACTGTCCGAACAGCCAGCCGGCTGCGGGCATCAAAGTCTGGAAAAAAGCGAAAAAAACCGCCACGCGCAGCGCATGCCGCAGCTGAACCCGGGGCAGGCAGATTCCAACCGAAACCGAGACGGCCCATGAGTCGATGGACAGGCTCAAACTCAGTAGTATCAGCATCAATATGTTCATTACAGACCTCGTTCTGTTATACTTGACTCAATGACCATTGCTCTATAATATCTGGTTCATTCAATTTCTTCAACCAGACCTTACAGCAGCCAATGATCAATCAATACAGTCCAAGATTGAAGCGAGGCAGACTATGCGAATCCTTATCATCGGCGGAGTGGCGGCCGGGCCTTCAGCAGCGGCCAAAGCAAGCCGCAATCAGCCGGATGCCGAGATCGTTCTCTATGAGCGCGACCGGTACATATCGTACAGCGCCTGCGGCATGCCATTTTATCTGACAGGCGAACTGACGGACTTTCAGCAGATTGTTCCCCGCAGCCCTGATGATTTCCAGCGTCAATACGGTGTCAAGGTGCTGACGGAACACGAAGTGCTGAAAATTGATCCAGAACGCCACCGGATACTCGTTCGCAGGCTGGCCGATCAGATGCTCTTCGAAGATCAGTATGACCGTCTGATTATCGCCACCGGAGCACGGGCCGTCCGACTGCCGGTTCGCGGCCATAATTTCCCTAATGTGTTTACGCTGCGCACACCGGGTGACATTTTGCAGATCGAACGCTATATCAAAGACAATCAGCCCCGTCACGCCGCTATCATCGGCAGCGGAGCGATCGGCCTGGAAATGGCGGAAAGCCTTAGCCGGCTCGGGCTTGACTTAACGATCATTGAACGGGAGGCTGAACCCGCGCCGGCTTTCTCCCCGCTGATCAGCAGGCAGATCCGAACCTGCCTGCAGGGTCACCAGATCCATCTGGTCACCGATGCCACCGTCTCCGAAATCACGGGGGATGACAGGGCGCGCCAGATCTGTTTCACTGGACGGGAGCCTGTTCCGGCCGATCTGGTCCTGGTCGCTGTCGGCATCCGCCCCGAGACAAAACTGGCCCTGTCGGCCGGCATCAGCTGCGGCTCCGGCGGAGCGATCCGCGTCAATGACACGATGCAGACCAGCCAGCCGGATATCTATGCCTGCGGCGACTGTTGTGAAATACGTTCCGTCATAGACGGATCACCGATCTACCATCCGCAGGGAACCACCGCGAATAAAACCGGACGCGTGGCAGGTGATGCCGCGACCGGTGGCAGCCTGACATTCGACGGAGCGGCCGGTACGGTTATTTTCCGGCTGTTTGATCTGACGGTCGCGATGACGGGACTGACAGAGCAGCAGGCGACAGAACGTGGGTTCATCGTCCGCCGGGCCGATGTATCCAGTCCGGACCGACCTTATGGCATGGGCGGCCGGAAACTGACGATTGACGCGATCGCCGACCGGGCGAACGGACGTATTCTTGGAGCTCAGGCCGTTGGAGCGGCCGGGGTTGATAAACGAATCGATGTGCTGGCAACAGCGATAACCGCCGGGATATCAGCGGCATCGCTGGCGAATCTTGATCTGGCTTACGCTCCGCCTTATGCCAGCGTGCGTGATCCTGTCACCTATCTTGGCATGCAGTTCGGTTCGGATAAACGTAATGATTGATATGAATGTCAATCGATCAGGAGCAGAGAAGATGAAAAAATCACATTTCAGAGATAAGTTGATCCTTCTGATGGACCTGTATAAAGTCAGCAACAGTCAGCTGGCCCGAGGCATCAATGTTGATGCCTCCCTGATCAGCCGCTGGCGCAGCGGACAACGTGTCATGGCAGCCAATTCACCCCATGTCACAAAAATAGCTGAGTATTTCGTTCAGTTCAATGCCTTTGAGTACCAGCGGCAGTATCTCGACGACCTGATTCAATCCCATCTTGCGGACAAGGATGAAGTCCTTGATGAGCACAAGAAAATTCTGATTTTGTCGAAATGGTTCATGTCAGCCGATCTGGCCCACCCGATTAATCCGGGACTGCAGCAGAAACAGATCAAGCAATCCCAGAACCTGATCCGGCAGATCGCGAGTCTGCTGAGCAGTCAGCCGGCTAAGATGCTTTCTCCTGCCGTACCTGCCAAGAACAGTCTGTCGCCCTGTTTGTCGAAGATTGAATCCGGCGACAGTTTTACCGGGCGCAAATATCGTGGATATGCCGGCCGCCGCGCCGCGGTGCTGGCATTCCTCGAAGCGGTTCTTCAGATGAAGGCGGCAACCCGCATCTTTCTGATCAGCGAAGACAAGACAGACTGGATGACCGAAGATGCTGAATTCACCAAATGCTGGGCGAACCTGCTGCAGCAGGTGATTCAAAACGGTCATGATATAACAGTCATCCATACCGTCAAGCGGGATGAAGATGAGATCACGAAACTGATGTACTACTGGATGCCGCTGCATCTGACAGGACACCTGCACTCGTATTATCTGCCGATGCATAACCGACGCCAGATTCTGCAGACCCTGTTCATCGCCGAAAATGGCATGACGATTCACAGCCAGACCATCAGTGGCGAGGAACAGGATGGACTGACCTACCTGACCGAAGATCCCGACATCAATGTGTCAAGCATCGGTCTCTTTCGCCAGATTCTCTCCAACTGCCGGCCGCTGTTCATCCTCTATCAGCGTCGGCAGGTCCACAAACTGCTCGACGATGTTCTGAATCTCCAGTCTCCTCCCGCACCGCTCTACAGTCTGCGCGATTATCCGAATTTCCTGACTCTGCCGCCATCATTGGCCGAAACGATCACGCCGCTGCTTAATGGACAGACCGACGGACTGGATGTTCTGGAGGTTTACCGGCGGCATCATGAGAAGTTCATCCTGCATCTGCAATCAGCGCCATATATTGATATCTACCCTCTGAGCCTGCTTGAAGATATCGCGAAGACGGGGCAGCTGGTCCTGCACAGTAATGAGTTGTTCATGCACACCTCCTATAAGCTGTCAGCGGATCAAAGTCTCTGCTGGCTGAAACATCTGCTCTCACTGCTGC
>RZZF01000017.1 GCA_009929975.1 Clostridia bacterium | reverse complement strand
AGCTTGCCTCCTGCCACCAATCCGGAGCTGGTATAGAGCATGAAGAACACGAGAATGAACATGGCCGCGATGATGCGCAGCTGGTGTTTCCGGATGGTGAGGAGCAACTCTTCATAAAGGGCTGTCGTATGGCTGACACGGGGCATGATAATCTGATCGACCGGAAATTCCTCCATGACCGCGGCCAGCCCGCCGATATGATCAGCATGCGGATGGGTCGCGATAATCGCGTCGAGATGATCAATTCGCAGCTGTTTAAGGGTGCGGATAATCAGAGGGCCCTGTCCGATGTCGCCGCCGTCAATGAGCAAAGCGTGTTTCCCCTGCGTGACCAGTGTAGCATCGCCCTGGCCGACATCGATGAAGGTG
Organism: Clostridia bacterium; assembly: GCA_009929975.1. Taxonomy (GTDB): domain Bacteria; phylum Bacillota; class Clostridia; order Saccharofermentanales; family UBA5734; genus SLHU01. Next base: position 12,643 of record RZZF01000017.1, on the reverse strand, counting down.
ACAGTCAGCGTGCCCTGAACCGAGTGGGCGTCACTGACCCGCCAGTCCGCTGAACTGCCGGAAGTGAGCAGAAACAGGCTGAACATGATCAGCAGGAGCAGTCGATGCTTTTTGCGCGGACGCTGATTCATTCGAACAGCTCATCCATGAGCTGGCTGATTCGCTGTCGTGCCGACTCGGTGCCCTGTTCATCAATCTGCCAGCATCCATTCTGATCGATCAGGAGCCAGTCGCCCGGACGGGCCTCGTCCGGCAGTTGAGACCGGAGCAGCCGCAGCATGGCGTGGTCGGGAAGCTCGATCAGAGCGAAATTACCGTCAAAGCGATCGATACAGCCCCGGATATAGCCTGAATGGTTCATGTGTTTTCTCCTGCCTGTCATCGTCTGCGCTTATTATACCTGAACCGGACATCTGTGCCGACCAGATCGCCTGTGTCATGAACGGTTATTATGATAGAATAATGACCATCAGATCGGCTTTGCCGGAGGGGGGTTGACCTGTGCTCGTTATTGATGGCGCTGACATGAATCAGAAAATTGATCTGTTCGATGTCTCTTCCGGCAGTCTGCTGGCCAATCCCAGTGCCATGAGACTGATTTTTTCCCTTGATGGTCTGGATATTGTGGTCGCCCTGAGTGCCGTAGAACCCGTCCGCTCTGACTCTGAACCGGTCCAGTCGGACCGGGCCGATCGGAAGCGGACACTTGAAGTCTATCTGATCGGGGATTCGGACGATTTTCTGGCCAGTGAAGTACGCTGTGCCCTGGTCTGTGATTATCGCTTTGATTCACGGGACTGTTTGAAGGAAAGCCGTCATCTGCTGGCACAGGCGGAATTCTGGAACCGGTCGACGCTGAACCGGCCGGGTCGGGTTTTACAGACGATCCGCCATATCATGAAGGCGATTCTGATGCTTTCCGAACTGAGTCTGGATCAGCAGCTGGCCAGCCATTACGAAATCGAAGTGCAGGATGACCAGGGGTACTGGCAGGAAGAATTTGAGATCTGGGATCTGCTGGCCTGGGCTGAAAACGAGGACGCCGCCTTCGAGGCTGTCTTCGAAGATGACGACGCAGAGGCATTGGATATCGATGATGACGAACAGACGTTTAATGGGGACTGATGGCCGTGCCTGCCTTGCATTTTGATTCAGACGGGAAGACAATATAGACAGGAACAAGCCGCGCCTGTGTATCAAATCAACTTCAATCAATCAAGCGGAGGGTCGTATTATGGATACACAATCAGGTTCGTCAAATCAGCGGCCGCTGATGAAACTTGTTTTTTGGCTTGGACTTGCCAGTGTGATCATTGTTTTACTGGGTGTCATCGCCGGATGGTTGATTCCAGCGATTGGAATGGCTGATTTCTTGCCACTGGCGATGTTGTCCGGGCTGGCCAGCGTCGTGATCTGGCTATCCATGCGAAATCGCAGCCGGACCGCGAGCCCTCAGGATCAACGGATGGGGAGGGCAGGTTTTATCCTTGGCTGTTGCGGCCTGGGAATCGCGATTCTCATACGTCTGCTGGTCTTTGTCTTTTTCCTGCCCTGGCTGAACCGATAATTGAAATGATGACGCTCTCCAGTCGTCTTTCGTGATCGCGGATCCGCTGGAGAACCGATGAGAAAACCAACAGGAGCTATTTATGCGATTGACATTTCTCGGCACGGGTGCCGGTGAGGGATACCCCGGACGCTGGTGCGACTGCCATCACTGCCGCTATGCCCGCCAGCACGGCGGCAAGAACATCCGAATGAACAGCTGTGCCATGATCGACGACGATCTGCTGCTTGACCTGAACGGTGAGTGTTTCGCCACCGCCGCTTGGAAGTCGATTGATCTTCTGCAGGCGCGCTATCTGCTGGTCACGCATGCGCATGAAGACCATTTCGTTCCGCAGCATCTGATCTGGCGCCGAATGCCGGAAGGCGCGGATCGTCTTACACCAGATGCCATGCGGCCGATCGCCGCCCCGCGCTTTACCCCGCTGCCGCATCTGACGGTGATCGGCAATCACTATGTTGAGGCCGCTCTGCGGGCCAGGATCCCGGCTGATCAGGAAGCGGACGGCTATGCGATGTCCTTCCAGACAGCGCAGGCCGGTGTCCCGCTGGAATATCCCGGTCTTCGGATCATGCCGGTTCAGTCACGCCACGGGTCCAGTGACGATTTTGCTTTGAACTATATCATCGAGCGCGGGGGAAAAACCATTCTGTATGCCCTGGATACCGGCGGCTATACGGATGCCATGATCGATATCCTGCGCCGGTTCCGTTATGATCTGATCGTGATGGAAGGGACGCGTGGTGATGTTGACGCGGATCCGGGCGGTCATATGAACATGAAGAAAAATCTGGCGATGGCCAAGTTTTTCCGCAGCGAGCATTTGCTTGTGCCGGGGGGGCGTTTCATTCTCTCCCATCTGTCGCCGCACTGGACCCCGCCACATGACAAATATGAGCCCATGATGCGTGAACATCAGATCGATGTCGCGTATGACGGTCTGCAGATCACCGTTAACTGATGGTATAAACCGCCAATAACGCAGGAGGAGTTCAGATGAGCCGAACAGACAGAAAACCCAATGTGATCGTGTTTTTCACAGATCAACAGCGCTGGGATACGACCGGTGTCCATGGCAATCCGCTCGGACTGACGCCGAATTTTGATCGCCTGGCGACACAGGGGACCCATATTTTCCATTCGTTTACCTGCCAGCCGGTCTGCGGTCCGGCCCGGGCCTGTCTGCAGACCGGATTGTATCCGACTCAGATCGGCTGCTGGCGGAATGACCGTCCGCTGCCGCGTGATCAGCGGACATTGGCGCATCATTTCCGCGATGGCGGTTACAGGACAGGGTATATCGGCAAGTGGCATCTGGCTGACCGTGATCCGGTTCCGGCTGACCAGCGCGGTGGCTATGAGGACTGGCTGGGAGCCAATCTGCTGGAGATGACATCCGATGCCTATGACACCGTCGTCTATGATCAGGATGAAAACGAAGTCAAACTGCCGGGTTATCGCGCTGACGCCCTGACTGACGCGGCGATCCGCTATATCGATCAGCATCAGGCTGATCCGTTTTTTATGTTTCTGTCATTTCTTGAACCGCATCATCAAAACCATATTGATGACTATCCTGCCCCGGACGGCTATCGTGACCGCTACACCGGCCGCTGGACCCCTCCGGATCTCGCGGCGCTGGGCGGATCGTCGCCACAGCATCTCGGCGGTTATTATGGCATGGTCAAGCGGCTGGATGAATGCCTTGGGCGGCTGCAGGACAGTTTGAAGAGCCTGGGCCTCAACGACAACACCATCATTCTCTATACCGCAGATCATGCCTGCCATTTCAAAACCCGCAATTCGGAGTATAAGCGGTCCGCTCACGAAAGCTCGATCAGGGTGCCGACGGCTCTCTGCGGTCCCGGCTTTACTGGCGGCGGACAGATCCGCCAGCTTGTCTCGCTCATTGATCTTCCGCCGACCCTGCTTGACGCGGCGGGTCTTCCCATTCCCGAGTCCATGCAGGGACATTCCATTCTTCCTCTGCTTCATGGACAGACATCGGACTGGCAGGATGATGTGTTTGTTCAGATCAGTGAGTCGCAGGTCGGACGCGCCGTCCGGACATCCCGCTGGAAGTACGCGGTGACCGCGCCGGATCGTGACGGCTGGAATGACGCAGATGCCGCCTGCTATACAGAGGATCTGCTCTATGATCTGATTGCAGATCCCTATGAACTGAACAATCTGATCGAACGTGAATCACATCGCGAAGTAGCGGAACGGATGCGTGAGCGCCTGCTGCGGCGGATGCGCCAGGCAGGTGAGACGGAACCTGAAATCAAAGAATCCGTTCGCGGCGGCCAGGCCGCCAACCGGCTGACCCGGCAGGACATCAACAACTGAAGCCGGGTGCTGCCTGCGTCCGGGAGTCAACTGAAGGAGATACGATGAAAAACATGAAACCGAAAACGGTTCTGGTTACCGGAGCCGCACGTGGACTGGGCCTGGAACTGGTCCGCCATCATTTGCAGCGGGGTGACCATGTCGCGGCCTGGGTGCGTTCGTCCGGTCCGGCACTTGAAGCACTGCGTTCAGCATCGCCTCAGCTTCTTGTCATGCAGGCGGATATCAGCCGGACCGTGCAGGTTCGACAGGCCGCTGACACATTGAAGCAGCACTGGCAGCAGTTGGATATCCTCTACAACAACGCGGGAATCTATCGTGCGGCGGATCTGGCGGATCTGGCTGAAACAGATCTTGACCAGCTGAGCTCCATGTATGAGATCAACGCGGTCGGAGCCTTGCGTGTGGCTCAGCAGATGCTGCCCCTGCTGCATGACGGTTCAGTCATTCTGAATGTTTCATCCGAAGCCGGCAGCCTGGGACAGTGCTGGCGCAAATCCGAATACGCCTACGCGATGTCAAAAGCGGCTTTGAATATGGGCTCGCTGATTCTCAGCCGAGCAGTCAAGGAGCAGGGGATCCGTGTATTCGTGGTCCATCCCGGCTACCTGAAAACGGAGATGGGCGGACCGGGAGCGACCGATGACACGGCTGAACGGGCGGCCTGCCTCGCGCAGATCACACTGAATCCGCAGAAGATTCCCGCTGATCGGATTTATATCGATCATCTGGGGCAGCCGCTGCCCTGGTGAACGGGTCTGCCAGACACTGGAGCTAATAAAGAACGGGTGGATCAGCTGTCCGGTGTAGCCGGATAAAGACTGTGATCAAAGGTGTAGTAGTCGAATCCGTGGCGATCCGTATAATAGGCCGCGAGATCCGCGTCGGTCCGCATGAATCCGTCAAATGGAAACTCGATATTGCGTGGTGTGGCGTCGAAATGGTACCAGCCTTCTCCCAGATTGATCAAATTCCAGTAGTGATCGGTACTGACAACCCCTTCCAGGCGCTGAATCGGCAGATTTTCGATACCCGCTTCAGTCAGGAGCAGGCGGGATGTGGCGTAATAGGTAAAGCAATCGCCATAACCGCGGACCAGTCCGTCATAGGCGGCATTGTCTTCGGATGATTTATCCGAATGTCCGATGTATTTAATTGAGTCATGGACATAACGATAGATGGCATAGGCCCGGTCGCGAGGCGTCATCGCATCGTCAAGAATTTCATCCAGGACCTGGCGGGCTTCAGCCCGGACCAGCTCAGGATCGACCAGAAAGGTCAGAACGGTCACCACTGCCTCGACCTCCGTGGTATTTCCGGCCTGATCAATGGCCCGGTAGATCACAGGATAGGAACCGGGTTCGTTTATATTGACTTGCTGCGGATCCACCGTCAGCTCAACCGCTGCATCACGATTATCTGTCGCTGTCACATGACCCAGATAGGAAATCGGCTTGCCGACTTCTGTGAGAAGATCCCGGATGCCGTGAATTTCCGGAGGGATAAGGTCAGGGCCCTGCGTTGTCGTCTCTGCTGTTTTCGTTGGATCGGGCTCTGTCGCGGTTGCTTCACCCGGTTCTGACTGGCTTGCGGCTGGCGAAGTGGTCGTCACCGTCAAAGGTTGAGTCGATTCCGTCAATTGGGTCAGGCCGCTCGTAATATAAATGATGAACAGAATGATCAATCCAATCATCAAGAGAGACAGGATCAGCAGCACGATTTGTTTCGTGAGGGTCATATGGGTCAGTTCCTCCGCCAAGGTGTCAGCATGCGGTCAGTCCTTTTGTGAGAAATATCATATCACAGTGTTCAGACTTCTGTCTGCCTGGGGACGAAACCGGATGCTCCGGTCAATGTTTGTCATTTAACTTTGAATCCGCTATGCTATACCTGATTTGATTTTTTTAGACTGCCGCCGCGGTTTGAACCAATCTTCATTAACAATCGCAACGCTTGAATGACTGAGGTCCGAGATGAAACGTAGACTGCCATGGGTGATCATGCTGCTGATCGTCATGCTGCTGGCCGGATGCCGGCAGCCGGTCAGTTCAATGACAGAAAGAACAGAGCCGCAGGCGACCGTTCCGGTTGTAACGGATCCATCTGAAACAACTGAAACCACACCGGCCGGCGAATCAACACCTGAGCCGCAAGCGGCCTTCCCGAACACGCCGATCTGGCATCTGTCCCATGAACTGACCGGTACCATTCATCTGGACCAGATCGGATATCGTCCAGCTGACCGGAAGATCGCTGTTATTGAGAACTACAGCGGTCCGTTTCGCGTGATTCACGCGGACAATGATGAACTAGTTCTGGAGGGTGACACGTCAACATGCTCGCCGGTCGATCCATCCACTGGCCAGACGCTGTCAACCGCTGACTTTTCCGGGCTTGACACGACTGGCCGCTATTACCTGCTATTGCCGGAAGTCGGACGTTCCTGGCCGTTTGAGATCGCGGACAACGTGTACAGGGAAGTGGCAGACAGCCTGTTTAGATTTCTCTATCTGCAGCGCTGTGGAATCGAGTTGGATGAAACGATCGCCGGTGTCCATGCTCATCCGGCCTGTCATCTGGATGCTCCGGTTCTGTATGAAAATCAGGAGATCGCCGTCAATCTTTCCGGAGGATGGCATGATGCCGGCGACTATGGACGATATAGCGTTCCAACCGCGAAGACCATTGCGGATCTGCTGCTGACACACCAGTTTTTTCCGGAAGCCTATGCCGATCAGAGTGGTATTCCCGAGAGTGGCGACAGCCTGCCGGATCTGCTGAATGAAGCGAAAATCGGACTTTCATTTCTCATGCAGATGCAGGCGGAAGACGGCGGCATCCACCATAAAGTGAGTGCGACTGCCTTTCCCGGAAACCTGCTGCCGCACAGCGACCACATGCAGCAGTACATCCTGCCCGTATCGTCACCCGCGACCGCGTCTGGCGCTGCGGTTCTGGCGATGGCCGGACGTCTTTATGCCGACACGGATCCGGTTTTCGCGTCATCAGCCACGGCGGCGGCCCGTCTGGCCTGGCGCTGGCTTGAAACACATCCGCAAGCCGTACCCTTTCACAATCCATCCGGTGTGGTCACCGGTGAATACGGCGATCTGGCGGATCAGGATGAACGAGCCTGGGCGGCAGCGGAGCTTTTCACCCTGACCGGTGAACCCGGCTTCCGGGAAGCCTTTGACCGCTGGTCGGCTGATATTGGGGCCGATCGTTTCGGATTCGGCTGGCAGTCAGTCGGTGGCTACGCGGCCATTTCCCGACTGATGAACGGATCGGACGACGCAGCCGCGAATCCTGATCTGCGTTCAGCGTTTATGGATCAAGCCGATCGTCTGGCTGAGTTCAGCCGGCAGGATGGCCATCAGGCGATCCTGTCAGTTGATGATTATGGCTGGGGCAGTAATATGACACTGCTTAATCGGGCTATGCACCTGATTCTGGCCGGCCGCTTGAGCGGTCAGGGCGAATGGGATGAGATCGCGCTGGATCAACTGCATTATCTGTTTGGGCGTAATGGACTGGGCCAGGTTTATCTGACCGGATTCGGCAGCCAGCCTGTCCGTTATCCCCATCATCGCCCGTCACTGGCCCTTTTGCAGCATGCTCCGGTTCCCGGCATGGTCGCCGGCGGCCCGAATATCCATCGTGAAGATCCTGCCGCGGAAATTCTGATCAAAGAAGGCAGCCCACCAGCTCTGGCCTATATCGATCAGTCCAGCACCTACTCAACCAATGAGGTCACCATTTACTGGAATTCCCCCGCGATTTTTGTGATCGCGGCTTTTACTGACGAAGTGAGATTGGAGACAAATCAATGAAGACATGGCTGAAAAAAGTGAATCGCGGACTGATTCTGACCCTGGTGGCGATTTTGGCTGTCACTGTCTATCTGACCGCGTTGAGTATCGCGCAGAACCGACAAAAAACCAGGATCGAAGCGATCTGCCGTGATTATATCGCGCTGGAAGCCGCCTGGCAGAAACTGCCGGCGGATATCGATCTGGCGGACCTGCCTCTGAGCGATGAGGAACAGGCCGCACACTTCAGCCAGCTGAGAACGGAACTGGCGCCCTACTACATTCAGGATGAACAGATTCTTGATCTCGCCGTTCAGAAGATCAGCGACGCGCTGCGCCTGCAAATGAACGGAGGAACGGTTCTTACCTCCTATGAGAAGACGGTGACAGCATTCAGCGGATTTCAGTTCGATGGCCAGCGCGTCACCGTGGAGATCACCACGCAGACCGCGGTCGAGCAGGTTGATCCGGGCCGGCCGGACGCGATGCCGCAGCGGTTTGCCGGGTCCATCACCGACTCGATCACCCTGCAGCGCGAAGGCGATACCTGGCGGCTGCTGAACGCGTCACTCAATTTGCCCTGGCAGTCGTCGTACCGCGAAAAATTCGGCGGATAAACAAAGATTGGATGGTAATATGATGGACACCATTTTGCAGATCAGACAGTTGGAGAAGTCATTCGGACGGCGCAAAATTATTGATAAGATCAGTTTTGACGTCCAGGCCGGCGAGGTGTTCGGGTTTCTCGGGCCTAACGGCGCAGGCAAAACAACCACGTTGAAAATGGTGATGGGTTTTCTTCAGCCGGACGGCGGCGACATTGTGATCAACGGGTTTGACCTGAAGCGTCACTATGAAACCGCCATGGGATCGCTCGGCGGTATTGTGGAAAATCCTGAGCTTTATCAGGATCTATCGGGACGGGTCAATCTGAAAATGTACGCCCGGCTGCATGACGGTGTGACCAATGACCGGATCATGGAAGTCGCGGCCATGGTCGGGATGCAGGGCCGCCTTGATGAGAAAGTAAAAAAGTATTCTCTGGGCATGAAGCAGCGGATCGGGCTGGCGCAGGCCCTGCTGCATCGTCCCAAACTGCTGATTCTTGATGAGCCGACCAACGGGCTCGATCCTGCCGGTATTAGGGAACTGCGTGACATTCTTAAACGTCTGGCACATGAAGAGCATGTCGCTGTGGTGGTCTCCAGCCATCTGCTCAGCGAGATGCAGCTGATGTGCGACCGGGTCGCGATCATTCACCTCGGCCGACTGCTCGGGGTGCGTACCATCCGTGAATTGACGGATCTTTCCCGGCAGACGACGGTTTATCGGATTTTGACTCCCGAGGCACAGGCTGCGGCTGAAATCCTGCGGCCGGCTTATGGCGAAGGGATCGGCGAGCTGTCCGAACAGGGGCTGGACCTGGAGGTCGCGACGGACCGTGTTCCCGCGGTCATCCGGCTGCTGGCGATGAAGGGGGTTGACTTGTACGGGGTGACCCGTCTGGAAAGCTCTCTGGAAGACGCGTTCCTGCAAGTGACGGGTGGAGGGTTGAACATTGAATAAGATTATTGCGCTCTATCAGAATGAGATGATAAAGATTTCCAAAAAGATCAGCCTGGTTGTGATTTTGGCCCTGATGATCTGTGGCGTGGTCGGACTGGCGGGCCTGATGAAATTCCAGCAGTCACAACAGGAACGGTATCGAAATGAACAGGGTCGTGAACCGGATTGGGCCGCGGAGGAAATGAAGTATCAACTGGATATGTTTCACGAGCAGGAAGACAGTCTGACAGCCCAGATTGACGCGATGGATCCCGATGCCGATGATGATCGTCTGTTCGGGCTGGAGGAAGAACTGCGTTATGTGCGCCGCCAGATCAGCCAGATTGAACTGGCGATGGAATATGACGTCGGACTTTATGATGAACAGAGTTTTCTCAATGATGTGATCAATCTGCTGCCGGACCTATGGGCTGAAGAGCAGCGGCTGCAGGCATTGCCGCCGGAGCTTCGTCCCGCGGACTGGGCAGAGCAGGTGGCGGTGGTCCAGCAGGAGGAAAGCGCTTACCGTGAGGTTCTTGAGAGTCGTGATTTCCATGACTACATTGAATTGGTTCGGCAGGGACTTCCGCGGTCCGGTATGACCGATGCGATGATCCTGATTGAACAGGAGCGGCTGGACCTGTGGTATACGCTTGACCCGAGCGGCGGAATGTCCGGGGATATGGATTACAACCAGGTCAGAATGGTGCTGGACCAGCGGGTTTCGCTGCGCCGGTCCATGCTGGAACGGATCGATTATACCAGCAGCCAGGGTCCCGTGCCGATGACACCGGACCGCTATGCGGAACTGGAGAATCAGCTGGCTGTTCTCGATTACCGGATTGAGAACAATGTGCTGTCATCGTCGTCCTATGAGCAGTCGTTTTCTGATATGGCAGTCAGCAGCATGGCCGGCTTTGGCATGTTCATGGTGGTGATGATGATGCTGATCCTGGCCGGCGGCGCGATCTCGCAGGAAATGGCGACAGGATCAATCAAGTCGCTGATCATCGCTCCCGTCCGCCGCTGGAAAATATTCACGGCAAAGGTTCTCTCCCTGGTCAGTGTCAGTTTGATCGCGACGATTCTGCTTTATCTGGTGATGATCCTGACACATGGACTGATGTTCGGATTTAGCAGCGGGCAGCCGTATATTTTTGCCAGTCATGGCCAGGCAGGCGCGCTTTCATTCGCGATCTACCAGCTGGCTTCGCTGCTGGTCCGCTGGATTAGTGTTCTGGTCTTCATCGCACTCGCGCTGATGCTTTCAGTCGTGACGCGGAACACCGCGGCTGCTGTCGGCATCTCAATGGCGATTTTCTTCGGCCATCAGCTGATTGGTTCATTCCTCATGTTTCTGCCCCGCAGCGAATGGGTCAAATTCATTCCGTTCGAGCACTTCAGCCTGCTGCCGCGCTTTTTCCCATTCGCCGACAGCGGCGGATCCTTCATAACAGGAGCGATGTCCCAGACGCCGCGGACCACCCTGCTGTTTTCCCTGCTGTATCTGCTGGTGCTCCTGATCTGCATGGGCTATACCGCGCTGGATTCGTTCAGCCGGCGTGATATTAAATAACCGGCTGGATCGGACCTGATCAATTCCCGCTGATTCCCTCTGTACGAAATCGCTTTAATCAGGTAAAATGCTAAAGGGTTATGATGAACCAGGGTAATGGTTCACAACATGAATTTGGAGGAGACATCACGTGAGAAAATTTTATCGACTGATTCTGGCAGGGCTGCTGATGGCGGCGCTGGTTCTGACTGGCTGCGGTGCCTCAGAGGGTAAAGATGATTCACTCAAAGCGGTTCGCGACAAGGGCGAACTGGTGATGGGACTGGACGACGCGTTCCCGCCCATGGGATTCCGTGACGATGAAAATGAGCTGGTCGGATTTGATATCGATGTAGCCAAAGAAGTCGCCAGCCGGATGGAGATTGAACTGCGCCTGCAGCCGATCGACTGGACGCAGAATGTCAGTGAACTGGCCAGCGGCCAGATTGACTGCATCTGGAACGGCTATACGATCACGGACGAGCGGGCGGAACAAGTCAATTTCAGCGAACCGTACATGAGAAACCGGCAGGTGATTGTGGTCCGCAGTGAATCTGATGTTGAGACACTCGACGATCTCGCCGGTCTCAAACTGGTCCTGCAGGCCGGCTCGAGTGCCGTCTCGGCTCTGGAGAAGGCTGAAGAGCTCAAGGACTCGCTGGCTGAAGTGGTTGAACTGAAGGACAATGTCACGGCATTTCTTGATCTGCAGTCCGGCGCGACCGACGCGCTGCTGATTGACGAGATTGTCGCCAATTACTATATCACCACGAATTCGGCCGATTTCCGGGTGCTCGATGAGAGTCTGGCTGAAGAGGAGTTCGGCATCGGTTTCCGCAAAAATGACCAGGCGCTGCGCGATGAAGTGCAGAAGACACTGGAAGCGATGCAGGCGGATGGAACACTGGCAGAAATTTCGGACAAATGGTTCAATGTTGATCTGACAACGATCAAAGCGCCTTAAGAACCGCTATGGATTATCCATCGATTATTTTGTATCTTCTGCAGGGAACGGGCAAGGCCATCCAGGTCTTCGCCCTGACCCTGCTTTTTTCTGTCCCGCTCGGGATGCTGGTGGCCCAGCTGCGCATGATGAAGAATCCACTGATCCAGCTGCCGGTGCGGCTGTATCTGCTGGTGATGCGCGGGACACCCCTGCTGCTGCAGCTGGTTTTTTTCATGTATTTCCCACCGTTTGTCCTCGGGATCAGTGTCGATCGTTTTTTCGCGGCGATCCTGACTTTCTCACTGAACTACGCGGCGTATTTCGCGGAAATATTCCGGGGTGGTATTGAATCTATTCCGGTCGGCCAGAGTGAAGCGGCGCAGGTCCTGGGATTTTCCCGCTGGAAAACGTTCCGGCTGATCATCCTGCCTCAGGTGATCAAGCGCATTCTGCCGGCCAGCGCCAATGAATGCATGACCCTCGTCAAAGATACCGCGCTGGCCCAGGTCATTGGCGTGGCAGAACTGTTTCGCGCGTCCAACAATGTGATGTCGCGTGAATTCTCGGTTATCCCGATTGTGATCGCCGGTCTATTTTACCTGGCAATGAATGGTGTGGTTGCTTCGGTATTTTCCCGTGCCGAAAAAAAAATGAGTTACTACAGGAGCTGACATGGCAATACTGAATCAACCCGCTGATCTGACGACTCCGCTCCGGCCGGCCATCGAGGTTCGCGGCCTGCGAAAATCTTTTGACACACTTGAGGTCCTGCGTGACATTTCCTTTGATGTCGCGCTCGGCGAAGTGGTCGCGGTTATCGGGCCGTCCGGTTCCGGCAAATCAACCCTGCTTCGCCTGATCAACCAGCTGGA